>JAGQOS010000029.1 GCA_020427265.1 Planctomycetales bacterium | reverse complement strand
CCATCAGCGTGCCGATCATGCCGAATGCCGGGGCAAAACGGCCCATTTGGTCGAGCACGTTCTTGCCTTCACGATGCCGCGTGGCGACCGCATCGAGTTCGGTACGCAACACGTCTTCGATCACTTCGGGCCTGGTGCCGTCGACAGCCATTTGAATGCCTAGCACCAAAAAAGTATTCGTGAGTTCGGGCACCTTGCTTTCCAGCGCCAGCAGTCCATCGCGACGCGCCGTTTCGGCCAGGCTCACAATCGTTTCGATTAACTCGGGGATGCTATCGATTTTGTTGAGAAAAACCTTCTTCACCACGCCGCCCGTGCCAAGGAATGTTTTCAGCGGCACGCTCATCATTCCGGCTGCAATCGCGCCGCCGACGACGACCATCAGCGAGGGATAGTCGATGAACGCGCCGAACGACGAGCCCGGCGCAATGGCGATAGCGAGGATGATGAGGGCGAAGGCTAGGATAAAGCCAACGAGCGATGAAATATCCATTACGTTTTGCCGCGTGGAATCAGGTTCTTGGTTTGTTGATACTCGACCGCGCGGCGGACGACCTCATCGAGCGATTCGGCCACGATCACGCGCTCGCCCGAAGTGAGCGTAACGAATGTGTCGGGGCGCGATTCGACGAACATGATCAGGTCGGCGTTGAGCACAAAGGCTTCGCCGCTAATTCTGGTCAATTTGATCACGTCTCAAATACCGTACGTTATCCTCAAAAAACGTTTCAATATGCCGTGGTCGCGACATGCCATTTCGCCCTGCTGTGTTGTGGATATGGCCGATTAATCGCGCCACGTTGAATTACTGTTACCGTCGTAAATTCAATAGCTCATCGAGCAGTTGCTGCACGGCCGTGATCACTCGAGTGCCGCCGCGGTACTGCGTCGACGCCAGGATCAAGTCGATCAGGTTCTGGCCGATATCGGTGTTTGATAACTCGACGGCGCCGGCGCTGATCGTGCCGATACCCTGCTCGCCCGGATTCCCTTCGACTGGCAATCCGGAGTTCACGCCCGTGGCGAACATGTTGTCGCCCTTCTGTTCCAAGCCGGTATTGTTGGCGAAGCGAACCATTCGCAACTGGCCCAGATCACGAGACACGCCATTGCTGAACACGCCGCGGATATTGCCGCTTTCCGTGATGATGAAGCTGGTCAAGACACCCGCCGCCGAACCATCCTGTCGGCTCGCGCTGAGTGAGCTGGAGTCGGCGGCCAGGCCCGAGAGTTCCGAGAAGTCGAGTTCAAACTCCAGCGGCGACGCACTCGCCACATTGCGTCGGTCGATCGACACTGTGGCGTCGCTCACACTCGACACATTACCTTCGCCGTCGAATGTGATGGTGCCGGTGCCCACCGAGATGCCGACGCCCGATACGGGATCGTTGTCCGGCGAGTCGGCGAACCAGCGATAGGTTGTCGAAGCGCTCGTGGTCGATTCCAAAACGACGGTCAGACGCACATTAAGCGGAATGCCGAGCGTGTCGTACACGACGAAGTCGGTTACCGCACTCTCGCCGTTGGCTTCTTGTGTTGTCGAAAAAGGAATCGAGACCGCCTCGGCCGAGCCACTCGACGTCGTCAACTCGAACGCCGACAGACCGATGTCGAGTTCATTCTCTGTGCCCATGTTCGCCGTCAATTGAATTCGACCGTCTGCTGTAATTGTGCCTCCAGCCCCGACCGGAATTGGGAAGCTCGGATCGCTACTTGTTTCTTGGATGCCGAACGACTCCTCCATGAAGTTAATCAGGTCTTGCACGGTCGTAGACGCTGTGATCTCGAGTTCCTTCGTGTCGAGTAAGCGGCCACCTTTGCGCCCGGTAAACGATAGTGTGCCGGTATCGACAAAGGCGTTTTCATACGTGGCGCCGTCGCGCACGATCACATCGCTCAACAGAGTGCTGGCTCCAATCGCCGGCCCTTCAAAGTTGAGTTCCTGGTTTCCGGCAATCGCCGCATCGGTCGCGCCGTCGATGTAATCGACGGTTCCCGTGCCGGTGAGTTCTGTGACCAAGCGGAAGTCGTCGTCGTCGGTCGACAAGTTGCGGTAAATGCGAATGCCGTCAAAGTCCGCCGAGCTAGGAAAGGTCAGGTCCTCTAGCCGAACGGCGCGTCCGCTGGCGCCGATGCCGATCGGCCCAATGAGCGACGACGGCCGGCTTTCGAGATTCGTGGCCGTGTTGAACAGCGTGTAGTAATAGGTAAAATTGCCCTGTGGGATCGTCGTCGGTGGTTCTTGGCCGGTAATGAGTGTTGTGTCATCAACGTTGTCGGTAAACGTAGCCGCTGCCGAATTACCGACCAGGTAGAAGTCACTGCCGCCGGCCTCGGTTCGATACACGTTGTACGACGTATATGTCGCCCCGAGCAAACCCGAGACACCGGTTAGATCGATCTGATTCGTTGCGGCGGTAATCGTGCCGATATCGGTCGAGATCGGCGTTTCGTTGCCGTCGGTATCGACTAGGGTGATGCGGTACGTGTAATCGCCTGTTAGCACACCTGCACCGTTCAATGCCAGGGAGCCGCCGCTGGCGTCAGGCGAGGTAACGGCCGTGATGTCGCCGGACCCGAGATCCGTAGGAACTTCGAATTGTCCATCGCTCATTTGTACCGAGCTGATGACGCTAGGAGTCGTGCCGATGTCGCCTGTCGGCGTGAGTGTGCCTTCGAAGAACACGTTCTGCGTTGCCTGCGCCACTGCGGCGGAGCCGAGCGGGATGGTGATCGGTTGCAACGTGGTTGCCTGCACTTGAAAGTCTTCGTCCACGCCAAAACCGAGCACACGCTGACCGGTGACGCTGGTGAGTTGATTTTCTGAGTTTGTCTTGAATTGACCGTTACGTGTGTAGAATTGTTCGCCGAGGGCGCCCTCCACGATAAAGAAGCCTTCACCCTGAATGGCCAGGTCGAGCGGGTTCGAGCTCACTTCGATCGTGCCCTGCGTGAAGTCGGGGTTGATTTCGGCAACCTTCGTACCCAAACCAATCTGGCGCGGGTTGCTACCGCCGCGCGTCGTCGTCGGCGCCGAGCCGAGGCTCTGCGTCTGGAGGAATTGTGTCGCGAAAATCGCTTCCGATGCTTTGAAGCCGACCGTATTCGAGTTGGCTACATTATTTCCGGTCACGTCGATGGTAGTTTCCGCGGCGTTCAAACCCGTGAGCGCCGTACTCAATGCCGATGCTAGACCCATTCTTATGTCTCCCCTGTTATGATTAGTTGATGAATGATTTCTTGTAGCCGCGCACAGCGGGCTTGTTATTCGCCGGCGATCGACTTGATCTCCGCGACGTTACTCAGCTTGACTTCGGCCTCGCCAACATGCAGCGTTGGCTCGCCATCGATGATCGTGACGCGATCCACGACTCCCTCCACGGGAGCTCCGAAGTTGTCGATCGCTCGCACCGATTTGCCAATCAAGTTCGTGGCGCTCGACACGTTCTGGCCCAGCAACACCGAATCGAGCGTGTCGGTCAGGCGTTCCGTGGCGCCCACTTCGCGAATCTGGCTGATCTGCTGAAGCATCTCGCTGTTTTCGAGCGGATTGAGCGGGTCCTGGTTTTGCAACTCGGCAATCATGAGCTGAAAGAACTCGTCTACGTCCAGTCCGCGCAATGCGTTGTTCAGTTCCTCGTTGTTGCCGGATAGGCCCGATTGGCCAACGCTCGGTATTTGACTCATCTGTTCGTCCTAGGGTTAATTGGCGAGTCGTCTCGCTAGATGATGATGTTCAGTTCGCTCGCGCCACCCGCAAGTGGTGCGATTTGTCGAGGTTCACTCGTGGGCGTCTCTTGTTCCTTCTCGTTGCGTCCGCGCATCGGTCCGCGGCCGAAATGCTCGTGCGGATCGTCTTGGCGTTGCGCCGATTGCTGGCTATCGCCAGGCGATCGGTCGAAAATACCGACCTCGATATTGCCGACCTTGAGTTCCTGCTGGCCGAGCCGTTCGCGCAGCGCTGGCATGTTGTCCAGAAGAATGTTCCGCGCCGTATGTGTTTCAACTTCGAGCCGCGCCGTCAGCGTGCCGTCGCGCACCGTCAGTTCTAAGTGAAGCTGTCCGAGTTCTGGTGGCGCGAGGCGCAATCGGACTTCCCCACCTCGATCACTTGCGATCTGGAAGGCGCGGCCCACGCGCTGCACGAAACGCACGCGGTCGGCCACACTCAATGTGTCGGATGGGGCGCCGTCGGCGCGAGGTCCTGTCAAACGCCCGGCCGCCTGACGCAAGCCTCCGGGCCGAAGCGACTCATCTTCTTGCTTCTCAGCGCCTCGACTACCGACTTTTTCAATGGCGCGATCCTGTGGCTCTGCTCTGCTCTCGTCGTCGGCGGCGGAATCTCTGGGGGCGGTATCGGCAACTACGTTGACCACGCGCGAGACAAGCCCATTATGAAGCGAGGAATCGACGGTTTTGGGTTCCGTGTTCGCCGGGGCTACGCTACTCGAAATTTCCGCCGAATTAATTTTGCGGTCGCTGCCTCGTCGTCGAGACGAGTCGGCTGATTCCGCGACCTGCGACGCTGGTACGCGCGGTCCCGGTTCCGGCGCCGTGACAGAAGTCGCCTTCTGGCTCGTCTGGAAAGCGTCGGAAGATTCTGAGCGGCTGGCCTGCTTGTCGCTCTGCGAGGCAGGCCTCGCAGTGGCGACATTTTCTTCGTCTGACCGACGTTCCTTTGAGGATGAGTCGGCGCTATCTGCTTCTTCCGGTTCAGTTGCCGAAGCCGCGCTCTCAGCGTCCGCCGGTTCCGCTTCTGCTTCCGTGCCGACCGGGGGTTCGAGCGTTGGAGTTTCCTGGTGCTCAACCGCCTTGACCTCATCGGCGACGAGCACCTCTTCGTTTGTGACCGATTGTTTTATTGCCGGCGAACTCGAGGCGTCTGGCGATGGATCGTTGTCCGAACTCTCGCCTTGGCGGGCTGCGGCGTCGCTGATAACGACTTCATCGAGTTGCGTCTCCGGGGCGAGTGCTGGCGGTTCGTCCGCCTGCTTGATGATTGGCAGATCGACGGCTGTCGGCGCTTCCTGCTCTTGCTCGTCATGCTTCGATCCATCCGCACTCTCATCGGCGTTCGCGGTGATCGTCCGTTGATCTTCTTTCGCAGTGATTGGAGTGGTCTCGCTATCGCCGGGCTTGGTCTTGGCATCCGTCGCCGGACTGACGTCGTTGTTGGCGGATTCGCTGTCCACATTGCGAGACGACTCGCTGGCTCGCTCCAGGTGCCTGTCAAAACGACGTGGCGTTTGTGGCTCAGGCGCCGCGCCTCGCGCCGGCGCCACGGGTGGCGGGCTGTGAGGGGCGGGCGACGGATCGAGAAAAAAGTTGGGCATGACTCGGTTACTCCCCCTGTTTAGCGTTGGCCGGCACGGCGACCGGCTGTCGCGCCAAGTGCATCGTCGATAACTGTCGTCTCGGGAACGCCCTGACGAATGAGCGTGATGATCTCGTCGAGAACTTCCTTCTCTTCCGCCGTCTGAAACTGCTCGATGATTTTCGATTGCTGCTTGACCTGCATGCCCGAAAGGATCAGTACGACGTCGTTGATCGCCCCGGCTTCGACGAATTGCATCGCCTGGTCTTTGGCTGTCGCCGGTTTAACCGTTTCCCAGATCTTGCGGATTTCCGAAATTCCTTCGTTGAGGGCCTCGTCCCGAATCTTTTCCAAGTGGGCGACGAAGCCATCTTTTTGCGCGTCGAATCGACTCTTGGCCTCGGAAAGCGCAATGCTTTCACTCCGCACCTCGCTCAATCCGAGTTCGACGGCCTGCTTCTTCAATTCAAGATTGCGCGCCTCGAGCCCTCGAATGCGCTCGATATCTTGATACGACAAGTCGCGCATGCGGTTTTCTTCGTCTTTCGCACGCTCCTGGGCGAGTAGCTCGTCGTCGGGCGGCAACGGAATGTCGTGAAGCACGGCGAGGATCTTGAAGCCCTTATCCTGATTCAGAATGCCGGTCGACCAGAGATAGCCGAACCCGAACCCGGCAGCCAGCATGGTTCCGATCGAGACATAAGCCAACGCGGCTGCGGCAGAGGATAGAATTGCACGCATGACTACATCTCCCAGGCGAAGCGACGACTTGCCACCTCGTCCATCTGTTTGGCCTCGGCGCGCAGCTCAAGCTCTTGCCACCGGTCGAATTGTTTTTCGCGCATCTTTTCCAGCGTCTTCACGGACCGATCGGCTTCGATCAACGCTTGTTGACGCTTCTCCAGTTCGGTCATGATAAGGCGTTTTTGTTCCGAAAGCGTTTGGGCCGAGATTCTAAGCGAGGCTTCGTATCGCTGCGACGCGATGAGCCTATCGATTCGCACCGTGCCGCTGGCCGCCCGTCGTTGGCCGTCTTGCAGCGAGGCGAGTTCGTCGGCGATCTGTGCCTGTTCCCCATCCAGCTTGGCAATCGCTTCTTGCGCTTGTGCCAACTGTCGACGCCGCTCGTCGCGCGCCGCTTCGCGGAGTTTCAGCAGGGTCGCCAATCGAAAGGAAAACGCCATTGGTAGTTATGAAAAATGTGAGACTTAGGTGTTAAGCGGTCGGACCTGCAGACATTAGGGCCAGCAGTTCCTTTCGCGCCGACTCCACGGTGGAGGATTCGCTGACGGCCTGTTTCAAAAAAGTCGTCATTCGTTCGCGCAAAGTAAGCGCCGCATCGACGGTCGGATTGGCGCCACGACGGTAGGCCCCGATCGAAATCAGGTCTTCGTGGTCGTGATAGGCCGCCAGCAATTCGCGAAAGAGCCGGGCGGCGGTAAGGTGTTCGGGCGGCACGAGATCGTTCATCAAGCGACTGATGCTTTCTAGCAAGTCGATCGCGGGGTACTGACCGCGCGAGGCGATGCGGCGTGAAAGCCAGAAATGGCCGTCGAGCACGCCTCGACATGTGTCGGCAATCGGTTCGTTGTGGTCGTCGCCTTCGACTAAAACGGAGTAAATGCCTGTAATGCTCCCTTCTCGGGTCCGCCCGGCTCGCTCCAAGAGCGCCGGCAGGAGCGAGAAAACGGAAGGCGGGTAACCACGGGTCGTCGGTGGCTCGCCGGCGGCCAAGCCGATTTCGCGCTGGGCCATCGCCAGGCGTGTCGCCGAGTCCATCATGAGCAAAACATCGCGCTGTTGATCGCGAAAGAACTCGGCGATCGCCGTTGCACAGTAGGCGGCTTGTAATCGCACAATTGCCGGTTCATCGCTGGTTGCGACGACGACAACGCTGCGTTCCAAGCCTGTCGGACCGAGGTCGCGTTCGATGAACTCGTTGACTTCTCGGCCTCGCTCGCCAATGAGAGCGATTACATTGACGTCGGCCGTCGTGTACCGCGCCATCATGCCGAGCAAGACGCTCTTGCCCACGCCCGACCCGGAAAAGACGCCGAGTCGTTGTCCCTTGCCGCAGGTTAGCAGCCCGTCGATGGCGCGAATTCCTGTGCTCAGCGGTGTATCGATACGAGGACGCTGCGTAGCTTGCGGAGCCGGGCGATGGAAATGGGCCCGGTGTTCGAGCAAAGGTTGCGGGCGTCCATCGATCGCTTCACCTTGGGGATTGATAACTCGCCCCAAAAGTGCTTCGCCAACCGGCAGCATGCGTGCCGTTCTTCGCAGCCGCACCGGACTGCCTCGCCGCACTCCTTGTACAGGTTGTAGCGGAAAGACGAGCGTGCGATCATCGCGAAACCCGACGACTTCAGCCGGAATCCAGCCGCCCGCCTGCCGACGCACTTCGACCAAGGCGCCGACCGGTGCTGGGAAGTCGTCGACGGCCAGGGTAAGGCCGGAAGTTTGCGCAACGCTCCCCTCGATAGCCGCAGGCAGGATTGCATCGAGTTGTTCCGCCAGAGCGTCCATTTACGAGAGTTCCTCTTCAATGCGTTGCAACTGAGTTGTGATCTGCTGGTCGATGGAACCGAATTTGGTCTTCACGCGACAGCCGCCCGGTTCGATGGACGAATCGGGAACTATCCGTGCCGGGGCGGCGCGATGAAACGCCGCGGCCAAAGCTTCAATCTGTGAGCCCATGGCATCGAAATCTTTTTGGCTGACCTGCAACTCGATTTCATCGCACCCGGCCGCCAGTTCGAGGGTTTCGCGAATCACGTCGAGTGAAATGTCGGGATGCTGGCTCAACTCGCGTCGAATCACTCGTTGGGCGATCAGGCATGCCGTCCGCATGGCCACTTGATTCCAGTGATTGAGCCAAGTGTGTTTTGCTTCTTCCAGTTGCGCCGCGGCGCGTTCGATAGCCGGGCTCAGCGTGCGTAATTGCTGACCGACCTTTTGTTCGAGAATGTTATCGGCCGCCGCGAGCGCTGCCTGTTCGCCGCGTTTACTCGCCTGCTGGCGTATTTCCTCCGCTTCCGCCTTGGCTTGCTCAACGATTTTCGCCGCCTCCGACCGCACCTGGACGATGTAGGCATCGGCCTGACGCGACATATCGCCGAAGCTGAAGGCGACCGAGCGTACGGAGTCACCCGCTTGACGTTCGATTTGGCCGGATTTGATTACCGTCGACATCGTTCCAATCCTTGGTGTTTCATGCTGTCGATCAGGCGGCGAAACTCAGTCGCGACGCCGCGGGTGGTTGTGTGCTTCGGTTGGCCATGGCATTGGCGAGTCGAGTCAGTTCCTCTCTTGCCATCTCGACATCGCTCAAACGCATCGGTCCCGGGTGATCGAGCGCGTGTCGCAAGGCGCGCGCCACGGGCTGGGGGAGTGCCGAGCAAATGTGCGCCACCACATGCTCGCTAGCTCCCGTCAGCGCCAGAGCGAGCAATTCGGGTTCGGCTTCTCGCAATAAGGGGCCGAGCAACGATCGTTGCAAGTCGGCAAGCTCTTCGAATCGACCAATAGTGCGCGCGGAGTTCAAGCGACGATTCGGAGTCGCCAAGGCAGTGTCGGCCGAGGTGGAATACGTCGACGCCGCCGTCGCCGCGGCGGTCGTGCGGCGACCTAAGTTGCCTAGCAGGGTCTCACGGCAGTCGGGGTCGGCCGCCGCCAAAATACGCTCCACAGCTTGCGAGCCCGAAGAGCGTTTGGCGCGGTAATCTGTCTGTTTTGTAAACCACCGTCGCAGGTGGTGCTCGATCTCTTGTACACTTTCCGTATCGGAATCGTCGAGTAACTCCAATCGCCGCACGACATCGCGTTGCCGCGACGGCGATAGTTGAACCAGCAACCGAGCGGCCTGCCGATCGGAAAGATGGGAAACCACGACGGCAATCACTTGAGGATGCTCTTCGGAGAGATGCCGGGCCAACGATGCGCTGTCGACATCGTCGAGATAACTAAACGGAGTATCGTGTATAGCTGTTTCGAGAGGTATGTCCGTCGGTTCGGATGTTGGCTTGACTGGTTCGGTAAGGTTCAAGGCGGTAGCCAGCGATCCATCTAGCTCGATGCCTGCCAACTGATTCAACGGCGCCGGCTGCGACCGTTGGCTCGGCGCCGGATTGCCTCCGGCCAATTCCTGAGCCACTTCGGCGCGTTCCGCCGTGCTCACCTGATCGACTTCGTCGGCCGCACGCCGAACGAGCCTTGCCTCGCGCGGTGAAAGCCGCGCCAGTAACTGTTCGGCGCTGATCGGATCGAGACTGGCTAAAAGAATAGCCGCCTTGCGAATCGATGGTGTGGTAGAGTTTGTTGGCATTGTCAAAACCTGGTCTTATCCAGCGGCACTGATCCAGTTGCGCAAAATGTTTGCCGCTGCGTCAGGGTCTTCCTGGACGAGCTCGGCAAGGTCATCTTTCAAGTTGCGTGTCTGCGTAATGCGTCGTTTCAGGCGTTGCGCTTCTTCTTCCTCCTCATCTTCTTCCTCCTCATCGGAGAGCAGGCTCAAGCCTGAGCCCGCTCGCTCGGCGCCCGCAGACGCTGGCGAAGGGGTTTTCAAGATCGATCGCAAGGTCAACAGGCTGAACAACGCCAGACCAAGCATTCCCATCGTGGTCCAATACTGGCCCAGCCAGCCGAAGAGTTGCTCGGCAAAGCCGGGCTCTGGAATCGGCTCGACCGATAGCGAGTCGTAGCTCGTGACGGCGACATGAGGAAACGGATCGTCGCCTGCCGGAACCGGCGGTAGCAGCGGCGCGATTGCATGTTGAATTTTGTTTTCGGTCTCGACTTCCAGATCGGCCAGCGATTTGGCATCGGGCGCTTTGGGCTCTTCGCCTTCTGCCGGCTTGTTGCGCTCCTGCCAAACTTGGACGTAGTAGCTCGAAGGAATGCCGACCGACACCTTCACGCGTTGCGGGATGAGACCGATTTCCTCCTTCTCGGTGACTGTTGTGGGGACATGAAATATTCCCTTTTCGTTCGTCGTCTCTTCACTTGTCGTGTTCGCCTTGAAACTCGAAAGTGTCGTCGGACCACCGCCGGGTCCGTTGGCTTCGGGGCCGGGACGTCCCTGCGGAGGCGTATTCTCCGACTTGTTCGTTTGCGTTTGCGACTCGGTAATTCCAGCAACCGATTTAGCGTCGAAGGTTGTCGCCTTGGTCACATTCCGCAACTCGCGCGAGAGCATCGCCGTCACTTGCACGTCGGCGCCGGGAATGAACCGCAGCGCCTGAACGATCTTCTCCTTGAGTTCGCCTTCGTAGTGCCGCTTACGTGCATAATACGGATCTTCGAGCGGATCGGTCGTTGGTCCGTTCGCGTCGGTTCCCGCCGGATAGTGCCGGCCGTTCAAGTCGGCAACCGTCACGCTCGACGGTTCGAGCCCGGCGATTGCCCCGGCAACTAGATGGCGGATCATCGGAACACGCGCGCCATCGAGCGGCTGACTGCCTAGCGGCTTGATGCTCACGGTCGCCGAGATCGTATCTTTGCCGCGCTCCAATCCCGTGCCTTTTTTCACGTCGTAGAGCACCGAGGCGTTTTCGATGCCCTGCATGCTGCGCAGGATCAACGCCAGTTCATTTTGCTTGGCGATATTCAATCGTGTCGCACGTTGCTGGTTGCTGGCGAACACGTCGTCGTCGTCGAGTGCTTTCGCCAGATAGGAACCAAAGTTGGCCGGCAGCGCGCCGGCGTCGGCCAATGCACCCATGTAGGAGGCTTGTTGACCGCGCGGCACGCGAATTCGATTCCCTTCCACTTCGTAGTCTGTCAGGTTCGCCTTGGAAAACGCGGCTTCCATGGCGGGAAGCTGCGATGCCGAGAACGGCTCGCCGCCCATCAGGAACGCGTCGGGGCCCGACGTCTGCGACTGGAACAGGTACGCCACGCTTACAGCCAACACGGCCAACAACAGGCCGGTCGTCACACGCGCGCCCGGTGTCATGGAGCGGAACAGATCACGCGCCTGCGTGACAAACGGTGTCAGAAAATCCATCCGTGGATCTCGTTTCGAATTCGGAACTTGGAATACTTGATTTGTAACTGAAGGAAATTTGGCTCGAGCTGTGTGGCGATTTCGCCGAACAAATCGTTACTCAATTCACTCGCATCAAATTCTTACGTCGCGTACTTCCTGATAGACCTGGACCAGCTTGTTTCGCACTTGCATCATCATCTTGAAAGCGAGGTCGGCCTTCTGAACGGCCGTGAGTACTTCGGCCGGGTTGACGTCGCCGCCGGAAAACAGGCTCTCCACTTGCTTGTCGGCCTGCACTTGCATCGAATTGACCTGTTGGATCGAGTCGACCAGAAAGTCTTTGAACGAAGCGCCGCCAGCGGCATTGCCGGCGCTGCCGGGGATCGACGGCGCGCTGGGCAGTGACTGTGCCGGTCCGATGTTGTGTATTGAATTCATGGTTCAGTTCTCAACGTCAAGCGTATGCTAGGCCACAATGCGCAGCGTTTGCAGGCTCAAGTCCTTGGTGACTTCGATTACACCGATGTTCGCTTCGTATGCGCGGGTCGCCTCGAGCGCGTCGACGAACTCCATCGTCATATTGATGTTGGGATAGGCCACGTAGCCGTCGGCGTTGGCATCGGGATGGCCCGGCTGATATTTCATCAATGGTTCGACCTGCGCCATTTCAACTCGGTCGACCTTCACGCCGCTGCCGCCGCCGGGCGTCGACACCGAGTCATCCGTTTGAAACACGACGAATCGCGGTTGATACGGAACCGCTTCACCGGCCTCATTGCGGGTGGTCGACATGTTCGCCAGGTTCGACGAAATGGCATTGAGCCGTTGTCTCTGTGCAACCAGGGCGCTCGTGCTGATATCGAGAGCAGTTTGCATCGGCCGGTCCTTTCCGTGTCATTTTCCTTGGAATCGTGATTTGCTTACACGACTCGTTCGCTGATCGCCGCTTCGAGCAGCGAAAACTGCTGCCGCATCAAGGCGATCGCCAAGTTGTGTTGCGCCTGGTTTTTTGCGATTTGTGCGACCTGCTGTTCCAGGCCGACATTGCTTTCGTCGTGGTACAGGATGCTCTCTAAGTTTTCGCCGACTTCGTTCAACTTGGCCTGGTCGATGGAAATGTCTTGTCCCGGCGAGACCACGCTCGCTGCCGAGTCGCGCGACGAGATCGCTGCGGCCAGTTTCTTTTCAAATTGCTCAGGTGAAATGTCGCGGGTGCGGTAACCAGGTGTGTCGAGGTTGGCGATGTTACCGGCGAGGACGCCGTGTCGCATTTGCGTGAATTGAACGACTTGCTCCAGCACAGGAATCGTGGATCCGTCGAACATGGCATTCCCTCCCATGAAGGTCATGCCCCCCTGCGTTTGCCACACAGCCGCCTTCTAAAAAGCAACTGCAGTGCCAAAACACCCGGTGGGCCGGAAAAAGTTTTGTCCGTTTGACCTAAACTTCCTATTTCTGTTTGGTTGTGTCTTATGATCGACTCTGGTAGCACCCGGCACCGGGTCCCAATTCAATGCCACCATCGCTGGCGACCGGAAAAATGTGCCGCAGGCACGTGGTAATTTCTGCCGTTTCCTATTCCGGAATTCTCATTTTTCAAGGGTTCCTATCCCGCCTTGGCAAACTTCTCGCGCGGGGCGTAGCCATAAGCGCGTAACTTGCCGGAAAGTGTACGCGGTGCGATGCCGAGCGCGTCGGCGGTCTTCTGCCGATGACCATCGAACCGTTCGAGCGTGGCTTCGATCAGTTTTCGTTCCATCTCTTCCAGACTCAGCCCGACGGGAAGGTCCGGCTTTGGTTCCGGTTGGGCTCCGCCGTCGAGCAGCCAAGGTCGCAGTTGGTCGGCGTCGATCGTGTCGTCTGCACAGAGTACACTCGCGCGCTTGACGATGTTTTCCAGCTCACGAACGTTACCAGGCCAGTTGTGCGCAACCAGCAGATCTGCCGCACTGCTCGCCAAGCCGAGCGGGTCGCGGTCGAGCCGGTCACCCGCAATGCGCAGGAAGTGATTCGCGAGTTCAATAATGTCTTCGCGCCGTTCGCGAAGTGGTGGAACGGTGATGGGCACGACAGCCAGTCGGTAGTAGAGGTCTTCGCGAAACTCGCCCCGCTCGATCTGATGTCGTAGGTCGCGGTTGCTCGTGGCCAACACACGCACGTCGACGTGCTGGGTTGCACTCGAACCAACGCGTTCGAAACAGTGTTCTTGCAGCACTCGCAGTAGTTTGGCTTGTAGCGGCAAGGCGATCTCGGTGACTTCGTCCAGCAGAATGGTGCCGCCGTCGGCCAACTCGAAACGCCCCGTTCGTGCGGCGTCGGCGCCGGTAAAGGCGCCCTTTTCGTGACCGAAAAGCTCGCTTTCGGTCAACTGTTCCGAAAGAACCGGACAATTCAGGCTGACCATCGCGGCATCCGCTCTTTTGCTTTGCGCGTGAACGCTGCGCGCGACAAGCTCCTTGCCGGTGCCGCTCTCGCCCGTTACCAGAACCGTTTCTCCGGTGGGAGCGATTTGGCCGATTCGTTTACGCATCACTTGCATCGCCGGACTCGAACCGATCATCACCGGGTCACCGTTCGCCGTGCCCAGCTTGGTCGGACCATCGAGCAACTGACCGTGCCACATGGCTCGTCCGACAAGTTGTTCTAATCGATCGGCGTCGAAAGGTTTGTCGATGTAGTCGTAAGCGCCATGGCGCATCGCTTCGACGGCTGTAGCGATCGATGCATGCGCGGTGATCACGACGATTTGCACGCCAAGTCGCTCTTGCTCGACGTGCTTGACAAGATCGAGCCCGCTCATGCCGGGCATCTGAAGATCGGTGACTACCAGGTCGAACTCTTCTTGGTCGAGCTGCTTGACGGCTTCCACCGCGCTGGTGCAGCAAGTCACTTCGTGCTCGGCGGCGCGCAGCACGTGGGCGATGGATTCGCGCGCGGCGGCATGATCGTCGACGACGAGCACTCGTCCGGAGATCGTTCTACTGGAGTCTTGAATCATCAGGATCTCTCAAGTGGTGGCTAGTCTTAAGCGGCGGCACGTGAGGCGAGTTGCTGCGTGGGGATTCTCAAGGTAAACGCGGCGCCGCCTTGAGCGCAGTTTGTCGAACTGATGCAACCGCCGTGGGCGTCGGCAACTCGCTCGACAATGGCCAAACCCAATCCAGTTCCGGTGGCTTTGGTGGTAAAGAATGGTTCGAAGGCTCGCGATCGCGTGTCGTCGGCCAGTCCGTCGCCGCTATCGGCCACTTCAATTTCGACACCGTCGGCCGTCTGCACACTCGTTACGAGTAGTTCTCCGCCGTCGGGCATCGCGTCGATAGCATTGATGACGAGATTCATGACCGCCCGGCGAAGCATATGCCGATCGGCAAAAAGTCGGTGATCGTTGGGCACGTCCAATTCAACCTCGATTCCCTGGGCGGCGAATTGCGGGGCCAGGGTGTCGCAGATGTCGTCCACCAGTTCACGCACGTCGAAACAATCGCATTGCGGTTCGCGTTCCGAAGTGAAATGCAAAAGGTCGCTGACCGTGGTGTCGAGGGACGTGAGCCCGGTTTCGATCTTGGCTACGACGTCGAGATGGCCATCGTCGCCATCCAGACGTCGCTTGAGAAGGCTCAGATAGAGCGAAACGGGTACCAAGTTGTTCCGCACTTCGTGCGCAACGTGCGAAGCCATCTGCCCGAGATCGGCGAGCCGGTTTTTCCGAGCTAATTCTCTGTTTTTCTTTTCCAACTCGGTGGTCAGGCGCGAGACTTCTTCCTGCAGGGCCACGTGGGTCTTCTCCAAACGCAGGGTCGCTGCGTGCCAGGCCTCGAGCACTGCTTGAAGATCCGCGCTGCGGTCGAGTCGCATTGTGTCTTCCGAGATCAAGCCGTCGGTCGTATGAGGTTCAGACATGCGGGGCTCCTTAGGCGTCGGATGAGAGGTCGAGCATGGCCCGGCCATGAGAGTGTTCAGACTGATAGGCGTTGCGCGCCGCCGCGGCGACATGGGCGCCTTGCAGGCGAGTGGCGGCTTCGTCGCGCCGATGCGACATGCGACCTTCGGCCGCCTTTTCTTGTGCAATGATTTCCGCTAGCAGGGTTTGGCAGGCCGTCGACTTGGCGCTCGTGTCGGCACGAAGTTGCGCGCTCTGCCAACGACGCGACTCCGGCTCTTCGGTCCGATAGGGTTCAAGTTCCCGTTCGAGGGATTGTAGCAGCGCGATTAGATGTCCCTTGGCGGCCAGCACCTTGAGCAACTGCGGCATGTCACCCGATTCGACAAGCTCTAATTGCCGTTTGCCAAGGTCTCGCAATTGAACCAGGCAGTCGTGCTTGCGGCCAATCAAAGCGGCCAGCTCCGCGGTATTGGTAACATTGGACATGCGATTCACCATTGCGCCATCTGGTCGATGACACGTCCCCATTCTTCATGCGTATAGTTTGTGGTAGCTGTGAAGTCGAGTTCCGGATTCAGCCGCTTGAGCACCACGCGCGCTTGCGCTAACGCGCCGCGCGCCTCGATGGCGCGGCCCTGCCGGCGATGGCTATTGGCGATCTGCACAAATGCCTCGAGCACAAGCGGTTCGTTCTGAAAACGTGTTGTAGCGTCAGAAAACGCCTCGATAGCTTCGTCGAATCGGCCAAGTTCGAAGAGGACGGCGCCGGTTGAAAAGTAGCAATTGCGGAGCATCGCGGCTTCCATTTCGGCCAACTCCTGCCCCTCCTCACGCTGGAGTAGTTGTTTTTGCAAACGTGTGTAATTCGAGAGCGCTCCGTCGAGCATCTGGCGGAGCTTCTTGGCATTGGCGAGCCGAACGCTCTCAATCGTTGCTTCTTCCAGACGCTTGCGAGGCGCTTTGGCGGCTTCGCGGTACGCCTGCGCGATCAAATACATGCCGAGCAAGGCGTTCGATGATTCGGGGTCGCGCGCCACGGACTCTTCAAGCTTGACGATGGCATCTTCGTGACGACCTGACTCGTGCAATACTTGCCCGAGCAGGAACAATGACTCGCGCCATTCGCGACTCGCCGGCGTCAGGCCTTCGCCAACCAGATTCGTGTTGAGGAGTTCTTCCGCCGCTTGCGTTTCGCCTAGTTCCAGGTGAGCCCTGGCGCTCCACAAGCGAGCGTCGTAGACGGCGGCATCGCGCTCGTGAAACTCGAGGCATTTGTCGAAGTTGGCAATGGCGTCTTCGAGTCTTCCCACCATTAGCTGTGATTGCCCCAGACGCACGAGCGCTTCGGCCGGCCGGCGAAGAGGCCCCGTGTCGATGTAAGCTTCGAGCATACGGATAGAATTTTTGTGATCCTGTCCTTCGGCAAGTGCGGTGGCGCTTTCCCAGAGATCGTCCGGGTAATGCTCGCTGGCTTTACGAAGACGCGCCAGTTTGGCGAACGTGTAACCAGCGAGTCGATAGTGCTCATAGCCTTCTCTTCGTAGCACGCGTCGATTCTTGAGCGGGGCGGCCTGAGACTGGGCGAGTAGGGCCTGGGCCCAGGCGAGTTGCACGCGCGCGTGCAACTCAATCGTATGCGTCAAGGTGAAAAGCGGCCGGAACCCTTCGAGCAAATGCAGGGCGCGATCAAAATCTCTCTGATCGAGGTACGCGCGGTACGCGACGATCATCCGTTTGCGGAATTCATCGAGTGAGAGCCAGGGATTGCTGTAGGTGCGCGGCGAGCCCGCCGCTTCGAAAGCGCGTCGATACATGGCGATGGCATCTTCATGCTTCTCCATACGGCGAAGCACGTCGCCGGCGTGCAGGCTCGACGTCCACCCCTCCGGCGCATCGTAGAATAGGCGGCGCGTGCGCTCGAATTGTTCCAAGGCGGCGGGCCAGTCGCGTTTTTTCGCGAGGGCGACACCGATTAGGTAGTTGGCTTTGCGAGTGGCTTCACTATTGGGTTTGGTGATGGCGAGCGCCTCGCGGAAAAGGCGAATCGCCTCGTCGAGATTCTGCTTGCGCGGCGCGCTGACAGGCTCGGTGTCGTCATTTTCCTCGACTCCGGCATCCGTCGTTTCTGCTTCCACTAGCAGGCGACCACGAATCACGAGCGCATCGGCGCGCTGCGACGACTTCTCGGGAATCTGAGCGAGCGCTTGGTGCGCATTCTCGACGCGATTCAGCCGGAAGAGGATTTCTGCACGCGACAGCAACGCGTCGTTGCGCTGGTCGGCATCGAGGGACTCATCTTCCAAGAAGGTCGTATTGTGCTGCAGCGCTTTGTCAGGATTCGGTTCGGCCGCAAGCAAATGGGCCTGGGCGAGCAACGCGTGCACTTGAGTCGCGTGGTCGGCCGATTGAGTTAACGCTTCGTCAAGCACAGGAATGCTTTCCGCATATTGACGGCCCTCGAACAGGCAACGGCCAAGCTTGAAGAGGCCGTCACCTTCGCGACCTTCGGGGAAACCAATATCCCGTGCTTCTTGTAGATGTTTGGCCGCCAACAGGTAGGAACTCGATTTGTCTTTCTCCCAGCGGTGATCTGTTTCGTAGACTGCGACAACACCGGCGACATACGCGGCAACCGACTGAACGTGATAGTCTTCAGGCTGCATGGCGCGTAGCTGCAGGGCCGACATCTGCGCTTGCAGGAATTCTTCGCGGTCGAGCGCCGCGAGTACCGCGTCGACGCTAAGCTCTTCGTGGAGTCCCTCTCCGTTGTCGCCGGAGAAAATCGCGGCAACAACGCCACCGACGGCGCACAGCATGATGGTGCTCGAAATGAGCACGCGTCGGCGCGTACCGGCGACGAAACGCTTGAATGCCGCGAAGCGTCCGGCTTGAGGCTGCGGATCGGGTTGTGTCGGCGAATCTTCGGGGGCCACGTCCTTGTTCCCCGTGTTCCTTTTTGGTGGATCACATCCGTGTGACCCTGCCCTGGTTGCGCTTGAATTTTGGCAATCTCACGGGGCGCACGAATCGCTAGCTCCGGGAAACTTGCGGCGGGGTTGTACTTGAGAATAAAGCCGACTGTCAATGCACGTTCGCCGTAGCGGCAGAACGCCGGCGGAAGGCGTAGTGCATTTTCGACGCGCGTGGTCGAAGGTCGGCCTCGCCGCTGATGTGGCCTTTAATGGACGCGGACAGGGCGCAGGCAATGCTGTCAGCCGTGGCGACTAGATGCCCTGGTCGTCGGAGACGGGTTCCGGACAGACGATATTCATAATCCAGCGATCCATGTCCGAAAGCATCACGGTCGTCAGGTCGTTGGCGCACGGGTACTGTCGCAGCGTGACCGACAGGCCAGCGACATAGAAAAGACGCAGGTCGTTGCACACCTGCGATTCAGGATAATTCGGATTTTCCAGCCCGTTGGCCAGCAATAGCGGCAGCCGACGTGCATCGCGCAGGTGGCGTAGAGGCGCATGGCCGCGAGGGAACTCACCGCCAAACGTAATCGCGCCGGCAAAGCGTCGCGGGTGCGAGAGCGCGATACGCACGGCCATGGTGCCGCCTGATTCAAAACCAGCCAGGAAGATCCGGTCTGGTTCGACATTCAAACGGCGGCTAGCCGATTCGATCGCAGCAAATACCCGCTGTTCGGCTAGGTAGACATGGTCTTCGCTCTGACTCCAAGCATAGCCACCGCTGCCGTTGTCATGATCTTCGGCAAGCGTACCGCGCGGGCCGACGGCCGCATAATTGCGCGTGCTAACGAGCGGCATGATTCGTTTAAGCTGCAATTCGTTGTCCGACGGACCATGCAACCAAACGACGAGCGGATACTTATAGTTTGGTTCGTAATGCTGCGGCACGAAGAGCGAATAGGGCTCGTCTCGCTGATCGATAAACAACTGCGAGGCCGAGACTTCGTAAGTTTCTTTCTTCGCAGCAGAGAGGGTTGGCTCGAGTGTCAAAGGATCGAGTCGATTCATAGCGGGCAGGTCTTCTCCGTGCTAGCACCGTAGCGGGTGGCGCCTGTCAAAAGTGCGACTCTAGGCCGACGCGGCCAACATGTCAATGTCAGCGCGCGACGGCTACGATAGCATTGCGAGTGGATCGCGTCTAACCGGTCAAACCTGCCATCACGCCGACGAGTTCTTTGACGGCGTCGACACTCTTTTGGAAGTCGGCCTGTTCCTGCTCGTCGAGGTCGAGTACGACGATCTTTTCCACGCCATTGGCGCCGAGAATGATTGGTACGCCAACATAGTACCCGCCGACTCCGTATTCTTCCTGGCAATAAGCGGCGCATGGAATCAAACGCTTCTTGTCGCGCACGATCGCTTCCACCATTTGGGCGGTGGCGGCTGCCGGAGCGTAGTAAGCGCTGCCGGTTTTGAGCAGGCCCACGATCTCGGCGCCACCCTTTCGTGCGCGGTCGACGATGGCTTCGAGCTTATCGCGTTCAAGCAACCGAGTAACGGGAATGCCACCGACCGACGTGCAACTTGGCATCGGCACCATCGTATCGCCGTGGCCGCCCATCAGCAGCGCTGAAACGTCTTCGACGGAAACGCCGAGTTCCATCGCCAGGAAGGTGCGATACCGCGCCGTGTCTAGCACGCCCGCCTGCCCAAGAACGCGCTTCGATGGAAAACCGGTTACTTGCAAGGCGCGCTGGACCATGGCGTCGAGCGGGTTGCTAACGACGATGATGATCGAATCAGGACTCGATTTCTTGATCTCTTCGCAAACCGAGGTCATGATCTTGGCGTTTGTGCCGAGCAGATCGTCGCGACTCATGCCGGGTTTGCGCGGAATGCCGGCCGTGATCACCACGACATCGCTGCCGGCCGTATCCGCGTAATCGGTCGTGCCGACAACGTTCGAATCGAAGCTGAAGATCGGCGACGACTGCATCAAGTCGAGCGCCTTGCCGGCGGGCATGGTTTCCGTGGCCGGAATGTCGAGCAGCACGATGTCGCCCAGTTCGGCAGCGGCGCACCAGTGCGCACAAGTCGCGCCGACATTGCCGGCGCCGATGATGGAAATCTTGGCTCGTTTCATTGTAGAGTCCCCCGGAAACGGAAGTTGTTTTTTGCGAATCAAGGACTCAAGTATCTCGGAGCGCGCGCGATTGTTCAAGCGGGTAGCCGAGAGCGAAAGCAGATTTTTTCGCGAGCTAGCAATCCGCACGACGCAGGATGGGAAATCGACGTGTGTGAATCGAGGCGTGTTCCCCAGTGAAGTGGGGTTGACGAGAACGCTGGCGTGATCAGCTCCAAATCACGTTCACATAGACCACGTGCAATTCGTCGTCGACAATCACTTCGCCCCAGTTGTGATGTTCGGCGTTGGCGCGAATTTGGAAGCGGCGAAAGTGGGCGCTCTCCTGAGCGGGAAACCAGGCCGGGCGTTGCGGAGCGACGCCCCAGCAGCGGTCGTTCGATTCCGAAGTCGCGAGTGACGGGTCTTCGCCAGCGACCGAGTGTTGTTGGCAGGCGTTGAGCCATCGCTCGATTTCTGCCGGTTCCAACTCGCAGCGCAGGTACGTTTCGCCCGTGAACAGACCGCCCCAGCCGTGTGTTTGAATCTTCGCAGCCGAGGCGGGCAAGGGCGCCAGTCGTGCCGCAGCGATAACATTATCGGCGGGCGGAACATAAGGTCCGGGCCCAGTCCAGCGGCCGAGCGCAGCGGAAGCTGCAATGTTGCAGCACTCAAGCATCCAGAGTGTGCAGAAAAAACTTAGTGCGAGGCCGACGACCGACGGTTTCCAACTTCGCCGCCAGAGTTGGAGCAGCGAGGCGACAAGTAAGAACAAGATGACCAGAGCCGCCAAGAGCATCACCAAACCGGCAACCACAATGCTCCAACGTAAGAACGCCAGCGATGCGAATGGTAGCGTTGCAGCGAGGCAGGCAGGAAAAGCCAACGCCGAAACGGTCGATTCATTTTGGATGGCCATCCGGTTTTCATTCGTAAGTGTTCATTTCACAGCGCACAGTCGGAATTAGGGGCAATGCCTTGCCTTGTTTTTCCGTACCTCGCGCCATCACTACATCGACTGCCTATCTCCGCCGGCAAGCAGGCCAGCTACCGACAAATCTTCATCGATCTCTGGCCAGTGCAAGCTAATTCCGCCGCCGGCGATTTCATAGTTTTGCCGCTGCTCCCGCGATGCGCGGTGCAAGGTCGGAAACCACTGAATTGGCACACAAAGAACGCGACCGTTGGTAAATACGACTCGCATCTCCGCGTCGTCAATTTCTAAGGATTTCGCTAGAGCCGTCGTCGGAACATAGGCTCGCGAAGTTGGTCCGTTTGCTTCAGCCGAGGTGCTCATGCCCAGCCTCCAACAACATCTCACGATGATCGATGACGCG
>JAGQOS010000299.1 GCA_020427265.1 Planctomycetales bacterium | reverse complement strand
AGAAACGGGCCAACTCATGCTCGTACGCAGCGACGACGACGGGCTAACATGGTCGCCGCCGATCAACATCACCAAGCAGGTCAAACGTCCCGAATCGTGCTTTATTCTGCAAGGTCCCGGCAAAGGCATCACGATGCGCGACGGCACGATCGTGTTCGCCGCGCAATATCAGGACCCTCCCGAAAAGAGACGTTTGCCGCACTCGACCATTATCTATTCCAAAGATCACGGCGAAACTTGGCAGGTCGGCACGGGCGCGTTCGACGACACCACGGAATCGCAAGTCGTCGAAGTCGAACCGGGCGTGCTCATGCTCAACTGCCGTTACAATCGCGCCCCGGTCCGCGTGGTGATGACAACGCGCGACATGGGCCAAACCTGGCAGAAACATCCCACTTCGCAACGCGCTCTGATCGAACCGGGCGCGTGCATGGCTAGCTTGATCGACGTCGATCAAGAGTTGGGCCAGGCAGCCGGTGGCTGGTTGCTGTTTTCGAATCCCGATGTTGCGAACTCGCCGCGACGCCATATCACAATCAAGGCTTCGCCCGATCAGGGACAAACCTGGCCGGCCCGACATCGGCTGTTGCTCGATGAAGGGGCCAGCGCCGGGTATTCGTGCCTGACAATGATCGACGAAAACACGGTCGGCATTCTATACGAAGGCAGTCAGTCGCATCTGACATTTCAACGCGTTCCGCTGCGCGACATTCTTGGCAGTCCCGCGGACGAGATTGAAAAGAATGCCTCGCTACCGCCGGTCGACCTGTTTGTACTAACAGGGCAATCGAATTCCCTCGGCACGGTCGATCCACGCGATGCAGCCGACCCGGCGCCTCCCATCCACGAAATCGACCAGCAGATTTCATTCTTTTGGAGCAACCGCTCCACGCGCGCCGGCGACAGCGAGTCGCCGCTCATCGGAAGTTCGGGCGGCCGCTTCACGTCGTTAACGTTTCAACAAGGCGAAGGCGCCAACCCCATGTTCTGGGGCCCCGAAATCTCGTTTGCACGCGAGCTGTACGAGGCCGGCCAACGTAATTTCGCCATCATCAAAGCTTCGCGCGGAGGCGGCGGCAATCGTTTTTGGAGCAAGGATTCCTCCGACGCGCACATGTTTCGGCACGTCGTCGATACGGTGGCCACGGCGGTTCGCGCGCTTCCCGAAGGTCGAAAATTCCAAGTCCGCGCTATTCTCTACGTCCAAGGGGAGAGCGACAGCCAAGCGGAAGCAGAGCAAGCGGGCCATCGCCTGGAAACATTGATCGACAACCTTCGACAAGATCTACCCAACGCTGCCGGAGCACGGTTGCTGGTCGGCGGCATTGCTGCAGGCGGCGCGCGGCGCGATGTCGTGCGACGCAAGCAGGCGGCTGCCGCTGAACGGAACGCTGCGATTGAATATGTTGATAACTCCGATCTGCATACGCGGCTCTACGACGGTCTGCACTTTGACAAGCACGCCAAGCTGGAAGTTGGCGCCCGTCTGGCCGCTCGGTGGTCGCAAATCGTCAATCAGAACGACCATCTTCTGCGGCTGCCCTTCGTCTTCAGCGATCACATGGTCTTACAGGCCGATATGCCGATTCCGGTGTGGGGCACGGCGACGCCGCTGGCCAAGATTACGGCGAGGTTGGGCGACGAATTGCAGACGACCGAGGCCGACGCACATGGTGCGTGGCAGGTGCGATTCGAGGCGCGTCGCGCCACGTTCTCGCCAACCTCGCTGGTCATTGAGTCGGCCGGCCAGCGCCTTGTGCTAAACGACGTGCTCGTGGGCGAAGTCTGGCTCTGCGCCGGACAGTCGAACATGGAGTGGCCGCTGGGCCCTTCGGTTCACGGTGCAAGTGCGTTGCGGGAGTTGGCGCAGCAACAAGAGGATGGCGACACGCGGAGCCACTGGGAAATCCGTTTGCTCGATCTAACCGACGCGCCGCGAGGCGATGGCTCGAGTTACGGTGAATTGCAAATGCCCCGCTTGCATCCGGACTCATTCCTACGCGGCCATTGGACGCGGGCAACACCGCCAGCGGCCAGTTCCTTCTCGGCCGTCGCTTGGTATTTCGGGCAGAAGCTCGGGCAGGAGCTTGATGTTCCCGTGGGTTTAATTTGTCCGGCAGTCGGGGGCTCGCCTGCGGAGGCGTGGATTCCGCGCGACGCGCTGGCTAAACATTCGGAGCTGCGCGATTTGGTCGCAGGACACTGGCTCGACAATCCACGGCTTGGTGAGTTTTGCCCGTTGCGCGGCGAACAGAATCTGAGGTCGGCAATGCAAGCCGGCCTCGAAATCCCCGGCGACGAACTCGGGCCCAATCACCCTTTCAAGCCGGGGTTCATGTATGCGGCCGGAATTGAGCCGCTACTGCCGTTCGCCATTCGCGGCGCGATCTGGTACCAGGGAGAATCGAACGCCGAAACTCCGGAACGCGTTCGCCAGCATCGGCAACTCTTCCCATTTTTGGTCCAGCAATGGCGAAGCCGCTGGGGCCAGGGTGAATTTCCATTCCTATATGTACAATTGCCCGCCCTCAATCGACCCGACTGGCCACTCTTTCGCGAAACGCAGCGCCGCGCGCTCGCGGAATTGAATAACTTGGGCATGGCCATCACGATCGACACCGGACATCCGACCGATGTTCACCCCCATTTGAAAAAGCCCGTCGGCGAGCGGCTGGCGGCTTGGGCGCTCGGAACGACGTATCGCGCGCAGGCGGAGCGGGCTTATGCAGGCCCCCTGTTGAAGCATGCCGAGCAAGAGGGTGAGCGAATCGTCGTCGCGTTCGAGCACGTCGGTGCCGGGCTAAAGTCGAGCGACGGGGCAGCGCTTCGCCATTTCGAAGTGTGCGGCGACGATTGTCGGTTCCATCCGGCGACGGCCGAAATCCTCGGCGAGGACAAGGTCTCCGTGCGAAGTCCCGGCATCGCGGCGCCGCGACATGTACGCTATGCTTGGCTGCCCTTCCCTAATCCGGTTGTCAACTTGGTCAACAGCGAAGGATTGCCGGCCTCACCATTCACGACCCAGGAGGAAACGGCGCTCTTTGCACCGGCGATAGTTGCCGAGACGAGCGAAGCGACACAGGCAGGAAACTAGCGAAATCGTCAACCATCCCAGGTGGAAATGATCGACCGAACCACGAACGCACCGCACAAGAACCGTTGCTCGTTCCCGCAGCTCACCGCCCGATGGGCGACGGTTATTCTCTTCACCGTAAACCTGGCGCCGGCGCACGGCGAGGAGGCCTCTCGCGCCGACAAGCCTTGGCTCGAATTCGAGGCGTTTCCTAATTTACCCGACCCAATCGGCGTCGCCGGGCCGTTTGTCGGCGTGCATAACGACGCGCTACTCGTGGCGGGCGGCGCTAATTTCCCCACAGCCGAAGGCGAAGACCTGTGGAAGGCTAGCAAAGTTTGGCACGATCGAATCTGGGTGCTAACGCGCTCCGGCCAGGGCAAGTTGCAGTGGCGCGACGGCGGACAACTCGACCGGCCACGCGGCTACGGCGCATGCGTTTCCACGTCCCATGGCGTCGCCTGCCTCGGCGGCAACGACGAAAGCGAAACCTTTCGCGATGCGTTCCTGCTTACCTGGGAAACGGCTGCAAACAAGATTGAGCAAACGCCCTTGCCCTCGTTGCCATGCGCCATGGCCTATGGCGCGGCCACGCTGCTGGGCGATACTATCTACCTGGCCGGTGGCCAGAGCGACGCCGATCTGGAGACGGCCATGGCCAATTTCTGGCGACTCGACCTGTCGCCTTTGGCCCGCGGAGAGAAACTGAGCCAATGGGAAATCCTGCCGGCCTGGCCCGGCCCGGTGCGGGCGTTCAACATCGTGGCCGTGCAGCACAATGGTTTCGAGCCATGCGTATACGTCATCGGCGGCCGGAATCAGTTAGAAGGCGTGGCCGGACTCGACGGTCTCGCGCCGCTGGCCGATGTCTTCGAATTCAATCCTCGCGCTTTCGATGCCAAGCAATACGATGCCGAGTCGGGCGAGTACCACGGTTCGGGTGAGTTTGCGCAGCCTTGGCGGCGGATGGCCGATGCACCGCGACCGATCATGGCCGGCGGCGGCGCGGCCGTGGGGCAGTCGCACATTTTGGTTTTCAGCGGGGCCGACGGCTCGCTCTTCAAACAGGCCGACGCGTTGCGCGACCAGCATCCCGGCTTTCCCAAGAATGCTTGGGCCTTTCACACGATTACGAACACCTGGGTCGATGCCGGCGCCATGCCTGCCAATCAGGTAACCACGCCGGTTGTGCCGTGGGGCGATGAGTTCATCGTGGCATCGGGCGAAGTGCGGCCCCGCGTGCGGACCAACGCCGTGTGGCGCATTCGTCCGGCGCAGCGCGATCGGTCATTCGGCGCCATCGACTACGCAGTCCTGGCCGTTTACCTGGCGTCGATGGTCGGCGTAGGTGTCTATTTCTCGAGCAAGAATAAGAACACCGACGACTACTTTCGCGGCGGCAGTCAAGTCGTGTGGTGGGCGGCCGGTTGCAGTATCTTCGCCACAATGCTTTCGTCGATTACGTTCATGGCGATTCCCGCCAAGGCCTATGCTCAGAACCTCGTTTACCTGGTCGGCAACATGATGATCGTGGCCGTGGCGCCGATCGCCGTGTATCTCGCGTTGCCGTTCTATCGACGTGTCGATGCCGCGAGCGCGTATGAATACCTCGGCAAGCGATTTAATCACTCGGTCCGGCTCTTCGCCAGCGGCAGCTTTTCCGTGTTTCATCTCTTTCGCATGGGAATCGTCATGTCGCTGGCCGGTCTGGCGCTGGCCACAGTTACACCGCTCACGCCGAGCCAATGCGTGTTGCTGATGGGCGTGCTGAGCATTCTGTATTGCACGATGGGCGGCGTGGAAGCCGTGATCTGGACCGACACGCTGCAAACCGTTGTGCTGCTCGGCGGCGCGCTGGTGTGCTTGTTTCTGATGATCGCGGGTACCGAAGGTGGCCTGGCCGGCGCTTATCAAATGGCTGCCGACCATGGCAAACTGAATCTTTGGAATCTTCATTGGGACGCTACCAGCGCGAACCTCGCCATTTGGGTCGTCGTTCTTGGAGGCATCGGTCAGAACATTTCGAGCTACACCGGCGATCAAGCCGTCGTGCAGCGTTACATGACCACGCCCGATGAGCGCCGCGCCGCCGGTTCGATCTGGTTCGCCGCCATCCTGGCTGTGCCGGCGTCGCTGATCTTCTTCGGCATGGGCACCGCGTTGTTCGCCTTCTATAAGAGCAATCCGCAGCATCTCGACCCCACCTACACGACCGACCAGATCCTGCCGCTATTCATCGCGCAGGAATTGCCTGTGGGTATTGCCGGGTTGATTGTGGCCGGCATTTTCGCCGCCGCCCAGTCGACGATCTCGACCAGCATGAACTCGATGGCGACCGCCGTCGTGACCGACTTCCTGCGCCCTGCACGGCAAGGCGAGCCCGCGTCGACGAACTTCCTGCGCATCGCCCGTGTGCTTACCTTCGCCTTTGGCGTAGCCGGAACGGCGTTGGGGCTGCTATTTGTCAGCCCGGATATCAAGAGCCTGTTCGACCAGTTCATCAAGGTCGTGGGCTTGTTCATGGGTGTGCTGGGCGGCCTCTTCGCGCTCGGGGCGCTCACGCGCCGCGCCAGCGGCGCCGGCGCACTGATCGGCGTGGTCGGCGGGGCGGCGATCATGTTTGCACTGCCTTATTTCACGGCGATCAACGGCTACCTTTATGCGGCGATCGGCGTGTCGACATGTTTTCTGCTCGGGTATCTCGCCAGCCTGGCGTTGCCGGCGCGCGGGCGCGATCTCACGGGTCTGACCATCCACGATGTGCCGCAATGAGCGAAACCACGAACACCAACACAATCACCCACCCAAATCGCCGACAAGAACTGTTAGCCCTCTACCGCGACAGTCTGCTGTGCGACATCGTGCCATTCTGGATGCGGCATGCCGTGGATTCGGAGCATGGCGGCTTCATGACCTGTTTGAATCGCGACGGGGCGATCGTCGATACCGACAAGGGCATTTGGCAACAAGGCCGTGCCGCGTGGCTCTTTGGCGAACTCTACAACAACGTCGAGCCGCGCGACGAGTGGCTCGCGCTGGCGCAAAGCGGTGTCGACTTTCTCGATGCCCACGGCTTCGACCCAGCCGACGGGCGCATGTGGTTCCATGTCACGCGCGAAGGGCGGCCGATTCGCAAGCGGCGCTATGCATTCTCCGAGAGCTTTGCGGCGATCGCCTATGGCGAATTGGCTCGCGCGACCGGAAGCGAGCAGTACGCCAACCAGGCTCGCCAGGCGTTTCGCCGCTTTCT
>JAGQOS010000298.1 GCA_020427265.1 Planctomycetales bacterium | reverse complement strand
GGTGGCCCGACCCGACCGGGAATTGTCCATCGACTGGATCGTGATACGAGCGGCGTCATTGTCGTGGCTAAGACCGACGAAGCACATAACCACTTAGCCCGCCAATTCGAACAGCGACAGGTAGAAAAAGAATACGCCGCATTAGTGCTGCATGTGCCGGACCTGGACCGCGATTTGATTCGCCACCCGATCGCTGATCATCCGACATATCGGGAGAAGAAGGCGATCATCGCGAACCACCCTTCAAGCCGTCCTGCGGAAACGATCTACGAAGTTCGCGAGCGATTTGTTGGATTCGCGCATGTCGCAGCTTTCCCCAAAACCGGGCGCACGCATCAGATCCGCATTCATTTAACTAGCATCGGTTGCCCAGTGTTGTGCGACAAGCTCTACGGCGGTCGCTCGGAAATCACGCGCGGCGAAATCCGCGGGGATCCAAGCGATGCTGAACTCTTACTATCGCGTCAGGCACTCCATGCCCGTCGGCTCCGGATTACGCACCCAGCATCCAATGAGTCGATGGAGTTTGTCGCCCCGTTGCCGCGAGATTTTCAAACGACACTCGACGCGTTGCGGGAGTTCCGCAAGCCGTAACGGCGTCATCATGTGTTGCGCGACTCGCTCCGTCTCCTAACGCTCGCCGAAGCTACAGGTTGAGCGTTGCCATCAAATCGCTGGTTCCCAGCGTCTTCGGGCTTACCAATAGCTCGCCTGCCTGGTAGCCCGCCGTGCTGCCCTGGTAGTACGCAAAGCCGCGAATGCGGTCGAAAATGTACTCTTTGGCCGGTGGAAACTGCGTTTGATAGCGGCGGACGGCGGCGAGCTTCGTTTCCAGCGTTTCTGAAATGTCGACCACAATGTGTCCGGCGCCAGGCGGTAGGCCGAGTGAACCAAAGGCCAGCGTGTAATAGAGCTGGGCCGAAATCGCATGCACTGGCAAGCCATCGAATTCGGCATCCCACTTCGTCAAACGCGAGTAGAAGATCGCCGCATCGGTGATCTGCATTGCTTGCCAATGGTCGGGCGATGCCAGGGGAGTCTTCTCGCCAAAACCGATCACCAATCGTGGCCGATACTTACGGAATTCCTTTGCCAAGGCGACGCGAGCCTCGAACGAATCGAATAGCCGTCGATTGGGCAGTTCCAGCGTCACGCGCTCGGCAACACCCAAAGTTTCCGCGGCCAGCCTCGCTTCTTGCAGGCGGACATCCGGGCCAGGTGAAAGGGGCGTCGGCTCGCCGTCGGTTAGATCGATAATGCCCACGCGATAGCCCTGTTTCACGAGCATCGCGAGCGTGCCGCCACAGGCAATTTCAACATCATCGGGGTGAGCGCCGACGGCGATGACGTCGAGCTGAGGGTAAGAATCAATCATCGTTCCGGTCCGCAATTCGTGGTTGTCGCGAAGCACGATTATAGCGAACCGGCGACCTCCCGGCGACCAGCCTGACGCCTATTCCGGCAAAGCGACAGGTAAGGGCACGTCGTGAAACGTGATCTTCAAGTCACGTTGGGAACGAATTCGCGGATAGTCAATTTGCAATCGATGGGGCGTCGAGCCGTCGGAAGGCGTCTGAAACGTAACGCTCAGCCGAGCCCCTTGGGCCACGAGCGTTTGTGATCGATTCTGCGGTGAATACATTTGCCCATTTTCGTCGAGCAATCGCAACTCGTTTTCCTGAAGCAGAACTTCCTGAGGTTCGGGGGCGGCCAGGTCGCGGGCGATAACAACATTCACTTCCACTCGATCGCCCGAACTCTTTTCGATCGACTCCACGACCACGCCCAGGTCGTCTTGATGGTATTTGCCGCCCGCTTGCGGATCACGAATATCGAGCGTGACCATGTCACCCACTGCGATCAGGCCCCATTCGAGTTCCAATTCGCGAAGTGTCTTCGCTCCAACGGCGGGGGGCTGTAAACGCAGGCTGGCCGACAGTTGCCGCAGGCTGTTGCCGGCAATGTTCCAATTCTTTGACGATGCCTTGGTAGCAGGCAATTGTTCACCGGTATCGGTTTTCGCGGCGACCAGTTCCGGTTGCGCGCGATAGGCGATGAGTCGAAAACGATCTTCCCACATGATCTGCAGGCTGACTTCGAATGTGTGCGTCACGTCGGATTTGAGTTCGTCGTAGTCGAGTTGCTCGACAAAGACCCGCCGCGCGCTGGTCAACTGGGCTCGGACCGGGCCAGCGTAGGCCAGCGGATTTCGCCCCAGTTCGCCAGCTACGAGCACCAGGCCCGGCTCGCGGGGATTGTAGTGTGGACGAACGTAGTTCCCACTGGCCCGGCAAATCGAATCCAAGGCTTCCCAGAACGACATGTCGTTGGCTGTGAGGGAAACCTTGTTGTTGGAGAAGTCGCCGTACGACTCGCCCACCCAAACGCGATTGCCAGTCTGCGAGGCGAATTGAGCGAGGACATTGGAAACGGCCTCCTGTTGGCAAGCGACCGACACGCGCGTAGGTCCCCAAATCGCTGTTTCTTCCAGGCGGCGTAGTAACTGCTCGGCACGCAGGCGGACTTCGAGATCGTCGTTTTGCAGTGCGTCATTGAGCACTGGTTTGGCTCCGGAACCGATCTTGGCCAGTTCGGCATCGGCGGCCATGCGCTTCTCGAACGATTCGGAGCCAAGTTGCTCGACAAGTCGCGCGACGCGAATTCGCTCGTCGGCCTTCGTTTGTTGGCCAAAGGCCAGTTGAACGCTGGAACCAACCCAACAGATGGTCAATATGGCGCGCACGACGTAGTTCATCGGTCGGTCCTTCCTTGGACTCAGGAGGAAAATTGCCGCGAGAGACTAGGAAATCGTCGGACGCTGGTCAATGGCGAGTCCGCCGCCGCAGATTTTGTAAACTGCGACTCGAACCTTCGTGCTAGCGTCAACGTCCTTCGACTGTTGCCGGAACGGCTCTTGGCGAGCTGCGCTACGCCGAACTATAATCGCCGGTTTGAGTTGCGGTGCGTTGCCGACAATGGCGCACCGACTGAAAAGCCAACCATTTGCACCTGATAGCAGCCATGATACGCGTCGCCATTCTTGGAGCCACGGGTTACACCGCGCTGGAATTGATTCAGATTCTGCTGCGCCATCCCGAGGCGGAAATCACCGCATTAACGAGCCGCCAGGAGGGCAATCCGCCGATTTCGAGCATTCATCCGCAGCTTACGGCGCGGATCGACATGCCGTTGGAGTCGCTCAGCTACGACGAAGTTGCGGACCGTGCCGATTGCGTGTTTAGCTGTTTGCCGCACGGCGCGAGCGCCGAAGCCGTTGCTCCGCTGCTGGCCGCCGGTTGCAAGGTCATCGACTTTAGCGCCGACTACCGTCTCGATACACTCGAAGTCTTTGAGCAATGGTACGGTGCGGGGCATCCCGACGCCAATCGTTTGGGTACCGTGGTCTACGGCTTACCCGAACTGTTTCGCGAGAAGATTCGCGGCGCGCAGCTCGTGGCGAATCCGGGATGTTACCCCACGTCGGCCAACTTGGCGCTCGTTCCGCTGTTGGTTGCAGGATTGATCGATTCGCGAGGAATTGTGATCGATTCGAAGAGCGGCGTGTCCGGCGCAGGTCGTACGCCGAAACTGGCGACGCTATACCCCGAATGCAATGAAAGCATTTCGGCCTACAATGTCGGGCAGCATCGCCACACGCCGGAAATCGATCAGACACTTTCCGCGTTCTCCAGCAAGCCCGTTGAAGTGATCTTCACGCCTCATTTGACGCCGATGACGCGCGGCATTTTGTCGACCGCCTATTCGTATCCACAGGGCGATGTTTCGGAAACGCAGTTGATGGATCAATTGCGAGAGTTTTATAGCGGGCAACCGTGTGTGCGTGTGGTCGAACATTTGCCGGCCACTCGCCACTGTAGCGGCACGCCTTTCTGCGACATTACCGCCCGCCGCGTACGCGATCGAGTTGTTACCATCAGTTGTCTGGACAATCTTCTCAAAGGCGCTTCGAGCATGGCCGTGCAGAATTTCAATCTGATGTACGATTTGCCCGAAGCGATGGCTCTATAGGACGACCGGCGTGCAGCATCCGATTCCAACCGGCTTTCGACTGGCAGGTGTGCATTGCGGCATCAAACGCAAAGCGACCAATGAAGATTTGGCATTAGTCGTTTGCGACGCACCGGCCGTGGCCGCCGGTGTTTATACGAAGAATATCGTCCGCGCCGCGCCGGTGATTCTCGACGAGCAGCGTACGCCGACCGATCAATTTCATGTTCTCGTGATCAACTCCGGAAATGCAAATGCCTGCACTGGCGATCAAGGCATGCGCGACGCGGAACAAATGACACAGCTAGCGGCCGATGCCTGTAGGGCGGCGCACGATGCGGCGTTGGTGCTCTCGACCGGTGTCATCGGCGTTCTCATGCCTATGGAAAAAGTGCAGCAGGGCATCGCCGCTGCAGCCGCTCAGCTCAGCAACGATGAGGCTTCGCTCATTGCTGCGGCGCGGGGCATCATGACGACCGATACCTGTCGCAAGATCGCCAGTCGCCAGATCGAAACGTCAACCGGAAAAGTGAGCATCTGCGGTATCGCCAAGGGGTCGGGAATGATCGGACCCAATATGGCGACGATGTTGGCCGTGATCATGACCGATGCTAAGCTCGGCGCCAACGACGCCCAAGCGATGTTGACCGAGGTAACCGACGACTCCTTCAATTCGATCTCGGTCGACGGACATACGAGCACGAACGACACGGCGCTGCTGCTGGCGAGCGGCCAGGTTGGAACAGCGCCATTGGCCGGCGCCGAGTTGGCTTCGTTCAAAAACGCCTTGCTCGAAGTCTGCGTCGAATTGGCGCGGATGATTGCCGACGATGGCGAAGGGGCGACCCATTTGATCACGATTCGCGTGAATGGTTGTGCGACGCTGGCCGATGCCAGGAGAATTGCTCAATCGGTCGCGAATAGCCCGCTGGTCAAGACAGCCATCGCCGGCAATGACCCCAACTGGGGCCGTATTGTCTCAGCGGCCGGCTACTCCGGTGTTGACTTTGCGGCCGAAGGCGTCAGCCTGCATGTGAACGGTTTTTTGCTTTACGAGCAGGGAACACCTGCGGAATTCGACGATCCGAAAGTGTCGGCTTCGATCGCGGCGTCGCGCGAGACCGATGTGGAATTGACGTTTTCCGAGGGCTCGGCTGGCTGCCGTTTCTGGACTTGCGACCTCACGACCGAATACGTGCATATCAACGCCGACTATCGAACCTGAATAACTCGATGCGTTGAGGCGAAAGCCGACATCGACTGCTTCTTATGAAAACTTCGCTCGAACGGATTCGACAAGGCGCCTCGATTCTAGTGGCTGTCGCTCTGGTATCGGTCGTTGGCTACCGTTTGCTGACCGGCAGCCCGTGGCTTGAATCGATCTATTGGTTTGTCATTACCGTCTCGAGTGTTGGCTACACGGAAGAGAGCAACATCGCGCCTTCCGTACAAGCATTTTCTATTGGCGTCATTGTATTTGGCATGTGTGCCGCGGCTTACACGATTGGAGGATTTCTGCAGATGGTGACCGAGGGAGAAATCGATCGGGCGCTTGGCATACGACGCTTGACTCGGGACATTCGCCGACTGAGCGACCATGTAATCATTTGTGGTTTTGGCCGCATTGGCCAATTCCTGGCCGCCGACTTGGCGTCCCAGCACACCCCCTTTCTTGTCATCGACCGCGAAACCGATCTCACGCTCGAGGCGCAAGGGCTTGGGTATCTTTGCATTCATGGCGATGCAACCGACGAAGAGATCCTGCTGGCCGCAGGCGTCGAACGCGCAAAGTGCCTGGTTAGCGGTCTGCCGAACGACGCCGAGAACGTGTTCATCACGCTGACCGCGCGCAACCTGAATTCAAGCCTGCAAATCATCGCACGGGGCGAGCAGCCCAACAGCGAAAAGAAGCTGCGGCAGGCCGGGGCCGATCGCGTGGTAATGACGGCCATCATCGGCGCGAAGAATATTGGCCGCATGATTATGCGGCCTCATACGGCCGATTTGCTCGACCTAGTCAGCGACCGCCATCATCTGGACGCCGAAGTGGACGAAATCCGCATTCCGGAAAACTGCTCGCTGGTCGGCAAAACGGTGGCCGATGCCGAAACGCATCGCAAGCACCAACTGCTCGTCATTGCGGCTCGACGAAGCGGCGGACAGATGGTCTTTAATCCCGGTGCGAATCACCGCTTCGAACCCAACGACACGATAATCGTCATGGGCGGGACGGAAAACATTGCTCGCTTCCGGTCGAATTACGGCATTTAGTTCGAGTCGAATCTGACCGTAGCGTTTCCGGCGACGTTTCTCCGAGCGCTTTCC
>JAGQOS010000297.1 GCA_020427265.1 Planctomycetales bacterium | reverse complement strand
TCGAGCTCGTCGGGATCGAGGAACGTGCGCTCGGAGCTGCGCCCCGACGGATCGCCGATCATGCCGGTGGCGCCGCCGACCAAGGCAATGGGTTTATGTCCCGCCCGTTGAAACCGGCGCAGCAGCAATAGTGGCAATAAGCTGCCGACATGGAGCGAGTCGGCCGTGGGATCGAATCCGGCATAGACGGCGCGCGGCTGGGCATTGAGCCACGAGGCGAGATGCGTGTCGTCGGTGGTTTGATGAATGAGTTTTCGCCAGGTAAGTTCGGCTACGATGTCCACAGCGTTTCTCCGTCACTTCATCCAACTGTCGCCCAGCGGATTTACAAAGCCTTCGAGTTTCGGTTTGGGCAAAATCTTTAGAATCTGTTCCGCCAGGCGCAAATCTTCCTTGGTCGTGATTTTGATGTTCAACCGCGAACATTCCACAATCGACACCGGCTGCCCGATTCGCTCGACGAGCTGCGCATCGTCGGTCGCCACGAACCCCGCCCGCTTGGCGTAGGCTTCGAGCAGCAGATCGCGGCGAAACACTTGCGGTGTTTGGGCTTCCCATAAATTTTCGCGCGAGACCGTCTCCTCGATCGCGCCGTCGGACGCGCGGCGTTTGAGCGTGGCGGCCACGGGCGCAGCCAGAATCGCGGCGCCGCTCTTCTCGGCCGCCTCGACAACCGAACTGATCCAGGGATCGACCAGGCATGGTCGCGCTGCATCGTGAACGGCGATCAGATCGACATCCGCCTTCACCCGAGCCAGGGCTCGCTCGATGGAATCGGCTCGTTCGGCGCCGCCTTCGACAACGTCGACCCCCATGATCGCCGCGTTGGCTTTGAACTTCATGTCGAAGAACTCGCGATCTTCGCTAGCGATGACCAGAATGGTCTGCACGCAATCGTCGCGGTTGAGGAACTTTTCGGCCGAGTGGAGCCACACGGCGCGCCCGCCAAGCGTGGCGAAAGGTTTTTTATAATTGGGGTCGCGGAAACGCCGGCTCTGGCCAGCCGCGGGGAGAATCACTGCAAGACGCATGGCGGGAGATTTCTAATTTCTAATGTCGAACTTGCAATTGGCTTTCGGCCCTAGACACTGGACCCTCAACTCACTGCTCATATCGCATCATGATCTCGTCGGGTTCATAGCCGGCGATCGACTTGAAGCCGCCGTCGGCGATGGTCGCGCCGAGCTTCGTGATCTTGCGGAAGTAACGATCGCTGGGGCGTTTCCCACTGCGGCGTAAGGCCAGGTCATCGCAGGCCACGTCGGCCGCCATCTGAATGACTTCGTCTTGCTGATGCGATGCGTAGAGGCTGGTGCAGAGAATCGTAACCAAATCTTGCACGCGCTGCGACAGTTCGCTCATGCGGCACTGACGGTCGGCTAGCGCCAATTGGTGTTTTTGCATCGTGCTGCTGATTTCCAGCGCGCTGCGTTGCAACTGCTCGCTGGCCATCTCGGCATGTTCGCGCAGATTCGCGGGCATAGGCGGCAAGTTCGGCTTGCCGACCGAACCGAGTTTCTGACCCACAACCCACTTCATGTACGGCGCCACGGCACCTTTTAAGGCCCAGGCGTGCGCCGGGTTGAGCGGATTGGGCACTTTGATGCCGGCCGCTTGCAGCGCCTTGCCAATGGGTTCGAAATAGGTCTTGCCGTGATGCTTGACCAGCGACTTGAAGAACCCCATGGCGAGCATTTCACCCTCGCCTTCGTAGATGCACGGGGCAAGGTACTCGTGCACGTTGTCGCCAAACAGATGGCCATGCAGGAATGAGCGACCGCCGTGCGTCTTCATGAACAACTCGATGGCGGCTTCTTTTTGCGATTCGCTGCCAAATATTTTGGCGATGATGCATTCCATTTCGCCACGATAGCCGTCGTCGATCAACCCGGAGCACCAGCGCACGAGCGCGTCGCTGGCAGTAATCAACCCGGCCAATTTACCGAGGCGCCGTTGCACGAGTTCGCGGGTGGCGATCACCGCGCCATAGGTGCGGCGGAATTGGGCCCAGGGAATCATGCTCGCCATCATGATGCGCATCGTGGCGGCGGCGTTGGCGCACAGCGCGATGCGGCCGAGATTCAATCCGTGATAGGCAACCGTGAGACCATCGCCGCGGGTGGGCTGCAACAGGTTCTCGGCCGGCACGCGGAAATCGCGGAAGACGATGCCCTGGTTATACGTGTGCTTGAGCGCGTAGAGGCCGTAGCCTTTCAATTGAAAATGTTCGTTCTCTTCTTTCGGCAACTCCGCAATCAACACGGCCGGCTTGCCTTCAATCAGGCAGACGAGGCCGATGGTCCGACCGGCCACAACATTTGTGATGAAGAGCTTTTCGCCGTTGACAACGTAAGAATCGCCTTCAAGACGGGCCTCGGTCCGCAATTGCGTGAGATCCGAGCCGGCACAAGGTTCGGTCAATGCAAACGCAGACAAATGTGTGCCATTGGCTAAGCCAGGAAGAAATCGCTGCTTTTGTTCGGCCGTACCGAACGTGCGCAGCGGGTCGACCGCGCCGATGCAACCGTGCACCGAAGCCAGACCCGCGACCGTGGGATCGAGCATCGCCATTTCGGTCAAAAACGGGGCGAACGAAGCAAAGGGAGCGCCGGAGCCGCCGAATTCCTTGTCGACCAGCAGGCCCCAGTAACCGGCGGCGGCCAATTCCTCGAAGATCGGATCGGAGATCTTCTTTTTGTCGTCAAAGAGCCTGTTTTCCTGGCGCGCTTTGCGAACGACTGCGAGCGAATCATCCATAACCCGACGCACGTCGGGCGGAGTGGCGACCTCGCGCGAAATGAAGACATCGATCGGCGCTTCGCGCGTCCAGACAGCGCGGTGCACTGGACTGTTGATGGTCTGATACTGCGGAGCGAAGAGCCGCTCGACCTGATCGTCGGCCGTGTCGATCGCGCCGGTTCGGCGGGCTTCGTCTTCGCTCTTTCCGCCAAGTTTCAGCGCGGTTTCTGCGAAAGACTCTTCGTGTTCTTCGTCCGCTGGTCGCGGAGCGTCGGTTTGCGTCGTCATGACAATCGATCCTTCCTCAGTGCCGGCCCGGCCGACCACAGCTCGTCGTCGAACGAAAATCCACTGGTGACTCGGAATGATGGCAGTGGACGAGTCGGGCCACGTTGTCGTGGAAGCTTACGTATCCTATCATGTTTACCTGAAGTGGCCTATCCGAAATTCTTAGCAGGACGCAATCCATGCACGATGCGCGTATTGACCGCTTGGCGGATATTTTGATCGATCACAGTTGCCGGCTGGCGCCTGGCGAGAAGGTTCTCATCGAAGCGTTTGATTTGCCCGAAACCAATCTCGTTGTACGCTTGGTCGAATTGGCGTCGGCTCGTGGCGCGCAACCGTTTGTGAGTTGGAAGAGCAACGAAGTTTTGCGCGCGCTCTATCGTTCGGGAACGGTGGATAACCTGGGTCTCGCGGGAGAATTCGAGCAGACGCGAATGGAAGCCATGGACGCCTACATCGGCATTCGCGGTGCGACCAATAGCAGCCAATTTGTGGATGTGCCGCAGACACAAATGGAGCTTTATCAAAAACACTGGTGGCACGTCGTCCATTCGCAGGTGCGCGTTCCTCATACTAAGTGGGTCGTGCTGCGCTATCCCACAGCCTCGATGGCGCAGGCCGCCGACATGAGCACGCCGGCGTTTGAAGACTTCTATTTCGATGTTTGCACGGCCGACTACGCACAGATGGCCAAAGATCAAGAGCCACTGGTCGCACGGATGGATGCCACCGACCAAGTGCGCATTGTGTCGCCGGGAACCGATTTGACGTTCTCGATCCAAGGCATCCCCGTGCGGCCCTGTCACGGACAACGGAACATCCCCGATGGCGAAGTCTTCACCGCGCCGGTGCGCGATAGCGTGAACGGCGTGATCCGCTACAACACCGCGTCGCGGTACCAGGGCACGGTGTTCCAGGATATCGAGTTTACGTTTCGCGATGGCAAGATCGTCGAAGCCAAGGCGAACGAAACGGAAAAGCTCAACACCATCCTCGATTCGGACGAAGGCGCAAGGTACATTGGCGAGTGGGCCATCGGATGCAACAATCGCGTCCGGCACCCGATGCTCGACACGTTGTTCGACGAGAAGATCGGCGGTTCGTTTCACTTCACGCCGGGTCAGGCCTACGAAGACGCCGATAACGGCAATCGCAGTTGCGTGCACTGGGATCTGGTGCTGATTCAGCGACCCGACTACGGCGGCGGCAAAATGTGGTTCGACGGCGAACTGATTCGCCAAGACGGCCGTTTTGTGCCCGACGATCTGCAGCGACTCAACGAAGGGCTCTAACAGCGCGGCAAGTTCGGTCGCACAACAGCAAAGCAGGCGGCGGCAGAGATGGCACGCGTGAAGTTCGCTCCGCGCGGCAAAGCGCGCTAGACGCGCATAAAAAAGGCCCCCGAAAAAGGCGAAGTCCCAGGGGGGCAAAGGACGTCAACCTTCTCCGGGAGCGATTGGTTCCTAGCGACCGCACATTGCCGCGGACCGCATGGTTCGCCCGGTAGTGGCGGAGCCGCGCGCCGGCTTCCGTGCCAGCGTCGCCGCTCCGGGGTCCGCGAAAGTTCTTCTCGTCAGAAGAGCCTTTCCAAGCAGACCAATCCACGTGGCTTCAATTGTTTCGGTCTTTCTTTTCACAAGGCACTCGCTTTCGCGTTGCTTGTGAGGCGGGGAGAATATCCCTTATCAAAAACAGGGTCAAGGTCGGTTTCATCCGCTCCGAAAAAAGTTCGCTGCATGCATGCTGGCATCGCTCGGTTCGCCACAAATTGGCGGAAAGGGCATCAATATTCGGCTTGCGCCACGCAGCTTCAGCCTCGAAAAACAGCGCGGCCCCACGCCGCGAATTGCTACAACGCCGACATGATCTGAGCGACTGTGTAACCCACGGTAGCCACAAACGCGACCATGAAATAGATCATGCCGAAGCGGTGAGTCCAACCGCGATCGACACCCGCATACCGATCTTCGCGCGCGGCAATGGCGATCAGCATCACAAAAAGGAATCCTTCGGCCAAGTGGATAAACCACGGCAGGTAAGCCATCATCCTATTGGCGGATACCGAGAACACGCCAGCGAACAGTATCGACGTGCAACAGGGAAACGCTTGCAGCAATCGGAACGTTCCGTGAATGCGAAACGCAATCGCCCACGGTCGCGCATAGCGGCCGCGCCAACCAAGCCACAGGTAGACGACGGCCGACACACCAATGAAGAAAATCTGCAACGCCGTGAACACAAATACCGGACTGTAACCCGATTCGAATCGATTGCGCGGCCATAGCAACGACAAGGCGATCCATTGCGCAAAGGAGCTAAGTCCGGCCCAACCGTACAGGCACAACAACCATTCGCCCGGTTGGGCCGGGAAACGAATTCCGCGCAGGCGGCGCCACATGGCCAACCACATTCCCGCGATTCCCGGTGAGAGAACGAGGGCCAGCATGCCACCGGCCAACTGCGCACCCGAAAGGCCCACGCTCTCGCCATCTTGCGGAGCAAACCATTTCGCCATGGCGACGGCGAAACTGGCCGCCGCGGTCAACAACAACACATGGGCAATGCTTGGTGGTGGATTGTACGGAACTTCGTAGCGCAGCACGCGGCGCGAAACATGCTTGGCAAAATGGGGCGAAGTAGCTTCGGGCGATGAGAATTCGTCGGACGGCACGATTCACACCCACAGTCGCAAGACCTGGCCTACAGGCGACCTTTGATTGGAGCCGATCGAGAAATAACAGGAGCAACTACGTTGCGGCGCTTTGTTCGGCCGCGGCGCGTTCGGCCGCCAATTGAGCAAAGCGATCTTGCAGCGACAGTACAGCCATGCCATTGCTGCGCAGATCTTCCATGGCCTTTACGGCGGCTTCGGCCGCCTGGAGCGTAGTCAGGCAAGGCACATTGTGCGCGACGGCCGCCGCGCGAATCCGCCCTTCGTCGGTCCGCGCGCCTTTTCCCTTCGGTGTGTTCATGATCAACGCCACGCGGTCGTCTTCCAGATGGTCGAGAAGATTGGGATGGCCCTCTTGCAGCTTCTTGACCAATTCGACTTTCACCCCGGCCTTTTCGAGCGCTTCGGCCGTGCCTTTTGTGGCCAGGATCTCATAGCCGATCTTCTCCAATCGCACGGCCAGATCGACAATGCGCTCTTTCGACTTCGGCGCCACGCTGATGAAGATCCGACCTTCGGAAGGAAGCCCGGCTCCGGCCGCAAGCTGGCTCTTGGCAAAGGCGATCGAAAAACGTTCGCTTACGCCCATTACTTCACCGGTGCTGCGCATTTCGGGCCCGAGCACGATGTCGACACCGGCGAA
>JAGQOS010000296.1 GCA_020427265.1 Planctomycetales bacterium | reverse complement strand
CGGGTTCGACGAAAAGCGCGATTACGTTTCTCAACGGTGAGAAGGGTATCCTGCGTTATCGCGGCTATCCGATCGAAGTGTTGGCGAAGAATTGCCAGTTCATTGAAGTGAGCTACCTGCTCATTTACGGCGAACTGCCGACGAAAGAGCAATTGGATGAATTTCGTATCGCGCTGCGCCGTCATACCATGTTGCATGAGGAAATGCGGTATTTCTACAACGGCTTTCCCCGCGATGCACATCCGATGGCAATTCTCAGTTCCGTGGTCGGCGCGCTGTCGACCTTCTATCAAGATGCGCTTGATCCGCGTGATCCAGTGCAAGTCGAGCAGTCGATACATCGCCTGATCGCAAAACTGCCCACGATTGCCGCCTACGCGTATAAGAAGTCGATCGGTCAGCCGCTGGTGTATCCGCAAAATGATTTGAATTACTGCGAAAACTTTTTGCAGATGATGTTCTCGGTTCCCAGCGAGCCGTACGAGATTGACCCCGACTTTGTCGAGGCGCTCAATATGCTTTTGATCGTGCACGCCGATCATGAGCAAAACTGCAGTACATCGACTGTGCGCATGGTTGGTTCGGCGGATGCGAATCTCTTCTCGTCGATTTCGGCCGGCATCTGTGCCTTGTGGGGACCGTTGCACGGCGGTGCAAACGAGGCTTGCGTGAAGATGCTCGAACAAATTCGCGAGGATGGCGGCGATGTCGAAAAGTATGTGGCCCTGGCGAAAGATAAGGATAGTGATTATCGCCTCATGGGCTTTGGCCATCGCGTCTACAAGAATTTTGATCCAAGGGCGACGATTATCAAGGCCATGTGCGACAAGTTGCTCAGCAAACGGAGAATTTACGATCCGATTTTCGACATTGCTCAGCAACTCGAAGAAGTTGCCCTGAGCGTCAAGTACTTCATCGAACGGAAACTCTATCCAAACGTTGATTTCTATTCAGGTGTCATCTACCGGGCGATCGGCATACCCATGCAGATGTTCACCGTGCTGTTCTCGATTGGGCGCCTGCCCGGTTGGATTGCGCATTGGAAAGAAATGCACGAATCGCCGACAAAGCGAATTTGCCGCCCGCGGCAAATTTATACTGGTGAAACAGTACGCGATTTCGTTCCGATCGAAGATCGTGGTTAAACGCTGAATTCCGCACCGGGAATGCAGCATCCACAAGTCGCCGGCGATAGTCGGTCCTGCTTGACACGGATCCTCGGCCGAATATCATATTGTGTAAGAGTTTGCGAGATGAACACGTCTCGCCGATTCTCATTCCTTGAGTTAGCCAAGGCAACTCAAGAGGGCTTTTCCGAAACTTCGCCGTTTGTACCCGGGTATACTGCTGCTTGTCCACACCGGCGTCGCGGCTTATTCTGCGTCGTAAATATTTTTCAGGGGAAAAATGCATGGCCGCCAAGGGGCATCTAGAAGTTACTGAGAGCGACGACGTGACGATCGTTCGGTTTCTCGATCGCAAGATTTTGGACGAAGCCAATATTCAAGAGCTTGGCCAGGAGCTTTTCGATCTGGTGGAGACGGAACGCCGCGCGAAGATTCTCTTGAACTTTCAGAATGTGGAATTCCTTTCCAGCGCTGCACTAGGGAAGCTGATTACACTGGATCGCAAGCAGAAAGCTCAACAAGGAGAACTCAAGTTGAGCAATATTCGCCCTGAGATTTACGAGGTATTCGCAATCACGAAGCTAAACAAGCTATTCGAGATATTCGACGATGAGTCGGACGCCCTGGCTGCATTCTAGGTTTCGTCGCTAAGTCGTAGAACCCTCGGATGCCCGTTCGGTTCTCGGTTAGACGCTGTCAGCGTTTGGAGACGTCATACGACCGATTGCAACGATTTATGTCTTCAGCAGATTCCACTTGGACGATAACCGAAGTGCTTCCCAGCCAACTGGGCGCCGGCGATTCTCTTTTAGATAGTCTGCTTACGCAACTCGAAGCCTTCTGTTGGGAACAGCGCGATGCCTTCGGCATTCGGTTGGCAGTTGAAGAAGCGCTCGTCAATGCAATTCGACACGGAAATTGTCTTGATTGCGGCAAACGTGTCCATGTGAAGTGTCAGTTGACGGCGGAAGAGTTCTGGATTCGTATCGAAGACGAGGGGGACGGGTTCGATCCTAATGGTCTCCCCGATCCAACGGCGCCCGAAAACTTGGAAGTACCCAGCGGACGAGGTGTCATGCTCATGCGCAATTTCATGAGTCTTGTCGAGTATAATGAGCAGGGGAACTGCGTCGAGATGGGAAAGCGTCGGTCCGATTTAGCAAGCGCCGAATGAATCGCTTCATTCGCTGGGCATGAAACGCGCAAACACGGTTTCGCTTTTCGACCAACGCGAAGCGTAGTACACTGCGTTGGGCGTGGTTTCGAGCGTCGCTCCCATTCATTTGTTTTCACGCGCAGTGCCTTGCTATGTCAGTTCGTCCTGCAACGCCGTTTCTGCTTGTCGACGGCTTAGTCGTACGCCGCAATCTACAACGACTGGCGGAATATGCCGACGAGTTTGAGTTGGCTGTGCGACCGCATACCAAGACGCACAAGTCGGAGATTCTCGCCAAACTCCAAGTCGAAGCGGGAGCATACGGGCTTACAGTCGCCAAAATTGGCGAGGCCGAGGTCATGAGCCATGTTACCGACGATCTACTCTTGGCCTATCCTGTAGTCGATGCCGAACAGGCGAAACGCCTGGCCAAATTGGCGGCCCACAACACAGTTCGCGTCGCCGTCGATTCCAGGTTTGCTATCGAGACACTGGCCGCTGCTGCGCGTAGCGCCTCGACGACCATGGGAGTGCTGATCGATATCGACGTGGGCTTGCATCGAACGGGTGTGCAAACGGTCGGGCAGTCGCTCGTGCTTGCCGAATTGGTCGATCGCACGGCCGGCTTGCGGCTCGACGGGCTCTTTTGCTACCCGGGACACGTCTGGGTTATGCCCGAGGCGCAGGGACCTTTGCTGGGCGAAGTGTCGGATCTTCTGTATGAAACACTCGGCCACTGGGCAGAACACGGCATCGAGGCCGCGATCGTATCCGGCGGATCGACCCCCACTTGCTTTCAATCGCACCTTGTTCCTGAATTGAACGAAATTCGTCCGGGAACCTACATCTTTAACGATGTGAATACATGGCGTGGCGGGTTTTGTCGGCTTGAAGATTGTGCGGCGCGCGTGGTCGCGACCGTTGTGAGTACGGCTGTGCCCGGGCAAGTGGTGATCGACGCCGGCACGAAAACTTTGGCAGCCGATGCGTGTGTGGCCTTGCCACAGAGCGGGCATGGCTACTTGCCATCATTTCCCGAGGCTCGGATCGTCAAACTCAGCGAAGAACATGGCCAACTCGACGTTCGCGAGTGCCGGCATGCGCCGCAGTTGGGTGAGAGAGTCGAGATCATCCCGAATCACATTTGTCCCTGCATGAATCTTCAGGATCGTTTCTGGTGGAAGGAAGAAGATGGACGCATCGAGCCGCTGCCGGTCGACGCGCGAGGAAAAGTGACCTGACGTATCGCGACCGTCCGGTGAACGAAGTGCCGGCAATCTCGCGTTTTCTAGATAACGATGGCGACACCATGAAACGGATCATCGACTCGCACCTGGATTTGGCTTGGAACGCCCTGTCTTTCGACCGCGATCAAACGCTTGCGGTCGAAGAGATAAATACTCAGGAGGCCGCGATGCACGACGTTCGTGGCCGAGGCAACGCCACGACATCGCTCCCCGAGTTGCGAGCCAGCGGTGTTGCAGTGTGTTTAGCAACGATTCTGGTGCGTGCGAATGCAGTGAAGCGATCGGCGGCCGGATTTCGGCGTACGGATCTCGACTTCGGTCACCAGGATATCGCCCACGCCCACGGGCATGGGCAGTTGGCGTACTATCGTTTGCTGGAGTCGCGTGGCGAGATGCGCATGCTTCGTTCTCAAACGGAGTTGGCTGCGCACTGGCGCGAGTGGCAAGTCGACAATTCGGAGAGTCCGATCGGTTACATTTTGGCCATGGAAGGCTCAGATCCCATTGTGTCGATCGACGACGCGCACAAGTGGTGGGATGCGGGCCTGCGGAGTGTCATGCTGGCGCATTACGGGCCCAGCCGATATGCGATGGGAACGGGACAGGTAGGACCGCTTACGGAAGACGGACGCAATTTGCTGTCGGTATTTGAGAAACTGGGAATGATCCTAGACTTGACCCATTTGGCCGAGCCCGGTTTTTTTGAAGCCCTCGATGCTTTCTCCGGTCCTGTGATGGCAAGCCATAACAATTGCCGTGCGCTTGTGCCGGGCGATCGGCAATTCTCTGATGAGCAACTCGGCAGGTTAATCGAACGCCGCGCAGTCATTGGCGTGGCCCTTGATGCCTGGATGTTGCTGCCCGGCTGGCAGCGCGGTATTTCGCAGCCGACGGAGATCGGACTCGATGCGCTGGCCGACCATATCGACCATATCTGTCAACTTGCCGGCCGCATCGATCATGTGGCCATTGGAACCGATCTCGACGGTGGATTTGGCAACGAACAAACGCCGCGCGAATTGCGACGATACCGTGACCTTTGGGAATTGACCGACATTCTCATCGGCCGGGGATACTCGCAAAAGGCGATCGACCAAGTGTTCTACGGAAACTGGCTCCGCTATTTTTCGGAAAATTTGCCGTCCCTGTAATCAAATCGGCCAAGCGTTATGGTCGTCATGATCGGCAAAGTGGCTGCCAAGTTTGTGAACTTATGTTTCGCGGCCTTGGTCCGATCGAAGTCGTAGGTAACCCTGCGCCGATTCAGAGTCAGAGCTACAATCGTCGACGCAGGCGCCGCATAAGCGATTTTACCCAATGCATCAATTTTCGATTCTCACCCGCATCGTTGCCATAGAGCTAGCGATGATGCTGATATCCATACCAACTTATGGCGAAGATCGCGCGGGCTTTATCGAGGCCTTTAACTCGATTAAGGCCGCCGATGCGATGCGCCATATCGAAACACTCGCCGACGACGGATTTGAAGGCCGCGAGGCGGGTAGCCGCGGCGGACGCGCCGCAAGCGGTTACCTGGTGAGCGAGTTGGAACGCCTCGGCGCGCAACCCGGAGGACCAAGCGGAGCATGGTATCAGGTCTTTCAGGGCAACTATCGAAATCTACTTGCTTTGATTCCTGGAAGCGACAAAGACTTGGCCCAGGAGTATTTGCTGATCGGAGCACACTACGATCACGTAGGCTATGGCACGCGAACGAATAGCTACGGGCCCTGGGGCCACATTCATAATGGCGCCGACGACAACGCCAGCGGCACATCGGTATTGCTCGAATTAATCGAGGCGACAGCCAAGCTGCCAATTGCCCCACGCCGCACGCTGCTTTTCGCCTTGTGGGATGGTGAAGAGAAGGGGCTGCTCGGATCCAAGCATTGGGCCGCCGAGCCAACCGTTTCTCTCGATCAATTGCGTTTGGCAATGAATCTCGACATGGTTGGGCGTCTGAGAAATGGGCGAGTGTCTCTCTACGGTACTCGGACCTCGTGGGGCCTGAGAAAAGCCGCCAGCTTGGCGGCGCGCGACGCGGAAGTCTCCATTGAATTTGATTGGGAAGTCAAATCGAATAGCGACCATTGGACCTTTTACCAACGCCGCATCCCGTTTCTCATGTATCACACGGGCCTCCACGGCGACTATCATCGCCCGAGCGACGATGTTGAGCTGATCAATAGCGAAGGGGTCGAAACGATCGCGCGCGCCATTTTTCCGCTGCTGATCGACTTGGCCGACACCCCTTCGCTGCCTGGATTCCGGGCCGAGTGCCTGCAGGAAACACCTGCCACTGGCCGGCAACTCGAGCGCACCGCGCCGCCGTTGCCGCCACGCCTCGGAGTGACCTGGCGTGAGCCTGAGGGAGAAGAAGTCGGACTAAAGGTGACGCGCGTCGTAAGCGAATCGCCGGCGGACATTGCGGGTATACGGATTGGCGATAGGTTGATCAAGATCGACGGACAAGCAATTACTTCCGGAGCACTGTTGCGAAGCTGTATTTTGGAGGCCGAGCACGAAGTCGAGCTGGTCGTTGAGCGAGAAGGCGAAGAGCCTTCGACATTCTCGGTTCAGCTCGCTGGATCGCCTGTGCGAATCGGAATGGCCTGGAGAAGTGATCCCGCTGAACCTGAGACAGTGTTTCTGACGCGAGTTGTGCCGGGCTCGTTGGCTGCCCGCTGCGGGCTGCAGGTGGGCGATCGAATTCATCAACTTGATGGTCACTCGTTCAACGGCATGACCGAGTTTGGCCGACTTGTCCAGGATCTCGTGCCTGGCAATACGGTCGTGATAGAAAGAGAAGGGCGAATCGTAGATCTAGAATTTCCAAACAGAGAGTTG
>JAGQOS010000295.1 GCA_020427265.1 Planctomycetales bacterium | reverse complement strand
TGTGATGAAATTGCTGTACCTGCAGAGCGAAAATCGCCGCAAGGACATCCACTTCTACATCAATTCTCCGGGCGGCAGTGTCACATCGACATTGGCTATCTACGACACGATGCAGATGGTCAGTTGCCCCGTAGCCACCTATTGCGTGGGTCTCGCCGCGAGCGGCGGCGCGGTGCTCTTGGCCGGCGGCGCCAAAGGCAAACGCTTCGCCCTGAAGCATGCCAAAGTGATGATTCATCAACCCCATGGCGGCGTAGGTGGTCAGGTCTCGGATATCGAGATTCAGGCCCAGGAAATCGTCAAGACGCGCGACACGCTGAACCAAATCCTATCGGAACATACCGGACAGTCGGTCGAAAAGCTCAAGAAAGATTGCGACCGTGACCACTACCTGTCGGCGAGCGAAGCCAAGGAATATGGGATTGTCGACGACGTACTGATCAAACCGCCTGGTTCCGAGGAGCAGCAAGAAGATTAGTCCCGTTGGTGGAAAAGTCCGTTGTCGTCGTTGAACTAGAAAACATAGAAGTCGCGATTCGGACTACGAATTTTCGCGTGAAAGGTTACTGAAACATGCCTCTGATTCCGTATGTCATCGAGAAGAGCGGCCGCGAAGAGCGGGCCATGGACATTTACAGCCGCCTGCTGAAAGACCGGATTGTCTTTCTCGGCAGCGGCGTAAACGACGAGGTGGCGAACGCGATTGTCGCCCAGCTTCTCTTCCTGCAGTCCGATGACCCGAAGGCTGATATTCATCTCTACATTAACTCGCCTGGCGGCAGTGTCACGGCTGGCCTGGCGATCTACGATACCATGCAGTTCGTTACTTGCGATGTGGCGACCTATTGCATTGGCCAGTGTGCTTCGATGGGTGCTGTTTTGTTGGCGGCAGGAACGGCCGGCAAGCGCTATGCGTTGCCCAACGCGCGGATCATGATCCATCAACCGTCGGCCGGCATGCAGGGAACGGCCGAAGACATCCTGATTCATGCAACCGAGTATCGCAACATCAAGACCAAGTTGAACCAGATCTTGATGAAGCACACGGGACAGACGCTCGAAAAACTGGAAGAAGATACGGATCGCGACCGTTTCATGCCGCCTGACGAAGCGCTTGAATACCGGATCATCGACAAAATTGTCGAGCACATGGAAGAAAAGTAGCCTGCTCGCTCATCGATGTTGCGAATGGGGGAGAACGCAAGCAGTTCCCCTATCGAGTCGCTCTCGTGCTGCCCCGCCCGATGCCGCGCAGTTTGCCTAGATTCGCCTTGCGTAAAACGGCGATTGCGGTACCATTCCCGCCCCGGGTTTTTGCGGATTCGCATGGGACGGCACGCGCCGTCCGTCGAGCCGCTGGTTCGTCTCGAGTTGCCGACTATGTACCGTTTTGGGGCCAGCCTATTGCTCGTTGCCGCGTGCATCGGCTGTCAAACCGACCGGAAATACGAGCTAATGCAGCGAGAATTGCGGCTGCAGGAAGACCGTATTTACCAACTGGAAGGTTATATCGAGCAGTACCAGGTGATGCTCGAAGCGTATGAGACCGAACCCGAAAAAATTGATCGTCCAGAGGCCGATCGCAAACCAGCCACGCAATTGCCGTCGATTCGTCAGCGAAGGTCACGTATTGCGCCGAGCGAAACCCCGATACCGAACGATTCGCTAACGCCGCCCAGTATCGATCTCGGCGAACCCAATTCGATCGTTCCAGGTGCGGAACCGCCGCCCAGCGAAGATCTCTTCCCCCAGGACACGGTGCCGCCGCTCCCCGACTTTGAAAGCGCCCGATCGCCGTTACCGGCACGACGAGGTTTCTATGAGCGGCCGCTGCTGAAGTCGGCGATGCGCCCACTTGAGCGTTTACGGAAGCGCGTCGATGCTGGCCCAATCTGGCAACCCGACCGTGGCGACAAAACACCGGCGGCCGCGAATCTTGCGCCGCGGTGGGACGCTGCCAATGCCGGTCCTAGCGCGGAAAACGCCGCGGCAGTTTCGGACCGCGCTGAGGACGCACTCCGGCAGAACGAGCGTCCGGCTTGGAGTCCAAACCGGTAGCGCCGTTTGCCAATAGAGGATCTATTCTCGCGCCAAGCAGCGATTAAAGCGCGCCGAGCTTGGCGATCAGATCCGCAGTTCGAGTGCTGTATCCCCACTCGTTGTCGTACCAGCTCACGACCTTGAGCAGGTTGCCGTCGAGCACTTGCGTGAAGTCGGCCGCGAAGATCGAGCTATGCGGATCGCCGATAATGTCGCTCGATACGATCGGATCTTCTGTATAGGCCAAAATGCCCTTGAGCGGACCCGACTCGGCGGCGGCCTTCATGGCTGCATTCACTTCTTCAGCCGTCACATCGCGACTCATCGAAGCCGTTAGGTCGACAACGCTGCCGGTGACGACAGGAACACGCAACGCGATTCCAGTCAGCTTTCCTTTCAGAGCGGGAATCACTTCGCCAACGGCCTTGGCAGCGCCAGTCGAGGTCGGAATGATGTTTTGGGCAGCCGAACGGGCTCGATACGGGTCGCTATGCGGCATGTCCTGCACGCGTTGATCGTTCGTGTAAGCATGCACGGTGGTCATCAAACCTTTTTCGATGCCAAACTTCTCGTGCAGCACCTTGGCCACCGGCGCCAGGCAGTTCGTCGTGCAACTGGCGTTGGAAACGTACTTCATGTCGGCCGTCAGCTTGTCGTCATTGACGCCGAGCACACAGGTAAGATCGGGAGCAGCCTTGGCCGGTGCGCTGAGCACGACGCGTTTGGCGCCGGCTTTGACATGCGTATCGTAACCCGCCTTGCCATCGCTTTCCCGGTTCGTGAAGATGCCGGTACTTTCGATAACCACATCAACATTCAGATCGCCCCAGGGCAATTCGGCCGGGTTGCGCTCCGAGAGGGCGCGGATTTTCTTGCCGTTTACCGTCAAGTATTCATCATCATATTCGACCGTGCCGTCGAACCGACGATGCGTACTGTCGTATTTGAGCAGCGTCGCGAGCATCTTGTTGTCGGTCAGGTCGTTGATGGCAACAACCTCGAACTCCGAGCTACGAGCGACCAGATTACGGAATGTGAGACGGCCAATACGACCAAAGCCATTGATTGCCACGCGGATTGCCACTTCAAACCTCCTTCGTCGTTTCAAATAAAGCCTGGCCGAGCGCCAGGACTGCAAGTTTTCCATTCACCCCAAACCGCCTTTTTCGCGCGAATGGGCAAACATCGAGCCGAGAATTATAATGCTCGATCTTTTAACTCGCAAGCGGCCGACCGGCGCGCTAGAACGTGGCATTTGCTCGAAATCCAGGAAATTCGACCGACGATGGTCCCATCTGCCCCTCCAAATTGGCGCTTACCACGCGGCGTGCCCCGGGGGCTCTGGGACTATTTTCACTCGGCCCACATCGCCGAAGACTACGATGACTATTTCGCATTCAACTCGCTTTTCGAAATGGACGGCGCCGTGCTGGCGCGTGAATTCGACCCGCTCGGCACGGTCGTCGATCTCGGATGTGGAACGGGCAGAGCCCTGGTGCCGCTGGTTCGCCGGGGGCATCGAGGAATTGCGGTTGACCTATCACAGCACATGCTGGAAATCGTGCAAGAAAAGATGTTGGCCGAAGACTTGGCGATTGAATGCGTCCTCGCCAACCTGGTCGAGCTTGATGGTTTGCGCGATGCGGCGGCCGACTACGCCATGTGTATGTTTAGCACTTTGGGAATGATTCGTGGCCGAACGAATCGCAGGCAAGTGCTTCGCCACGCCTGTCGAATTCTCAAGCCAGGCGGAAAACTCGTCATTCACATTCACAACTTTTGGTTCAACCTCTTCGATCCAGGCGGCCCCTGGTGGGTTTTAAAGAGTTTGGCCCGCGCCGCCTACGACCGAGAATTTGAACTGGGTGACAAATTCTTCCCGTACCGTGGCATTCCCAGCATGTTCTTACATGTGTTCCGACGCGGCGAACTGACACGCGACTTGCACCAGGCAGGCTTCGCGAGTCAACGTTGGATTCTGCTGGACACTCAGCGCCGATTTCCTCTGCCTTGGCCGTGGCTCCTTGGCCGAGTTCGCGCGAATGGTTGGATCGTGGTTTGCGAAAAGCCGCCGGAAATTTCGACTGGGTGAACGTGTTCCTCCGATTCCTCCGCCTCGTTACAATAAATTTGCGAGTCAGCGAACACTGAATAGCCGGTGAACTAAGAGCCAGTCCGCACTGCGCGCGACGATGCGGAAAAAAATTGGGAGATGGAACGGATGAGTCAGCAGGCCGACCAACTGCAAGCAACCCTGAATCAGCTTCATGAACAACTTGGCGCGACGGGGGCCGACCTCGACGCAACGACACGCGCTCAATTGCAGGAAACGCTTCAGGAAATCGCGCAGGTTCTCGGTGGCTCGTCAGCAAGTGGCGAAGAGGCATCGATAACCGATCGCCTGCGGGGAGCGGAAATTCAATTCGAAGAGTCCCATCCGACACTCGCAGGCACGATTCGCCGCCTGGTCGACATGCTGGCGCAGATGGGAATTTGACTGGAGCGAAAAGGTTCGCCGCACTCTCTGTTTAGATTGACCGGGCGCTCCGAATACGCGGTGAATCACTCCAGGTCGAGTTTTCCTGCTTCGGTAGCCGGCGCTGGATCGCCCTCTTTGCTCTGGTCCGCCGCGCCCGCGCCGAAGGCTTGCTGTTCCTTTGCCTCGCCATCCTTGGCGCCTTCCGGCGTCTTGGGAAAGCGGCGAGATTTTGGGGGCTCGATTGGTTGACGCTCCGCAAGCTTGATCGTTACCGAACGGGCAGATAGCTGCCCTTGCTGATAGAAACTGCCGTCCACCTCGATCTCGTCTCCCTGCATCGCAATACCATAGTTCGATGTATTGATCGAAACTTTGGCGTCTTCGGCAACGGGTATCCGAATCGAACCAGCTCTTCCGGCGATCACGGTCATTTCGCCCTTGGCGAATCCGCGAACTTGACCCGAGACCAGGACGTTAACCGTTGGCACTTTGGGTGCCTCCGGCTTGTCGGTCGCGCTCTCGCCGTCGCTGGTCTTTTCTTCCGCATCGTCGTCATCTAGCGCCGAGGCCAAACCGCCCCCCAAATTCAGATCCGGCACATCGCTGCCAAAGTTCACGACGGCCGCTTGCTCGGTAACGCCCGGCACGTAACCTTCGCTGGGCGTAAAGACCATGACTTCCTTCACATCACTCTGGGCGCGCCGACGCTTGTCGAGTTCAGCCGAAAACTGAACAAACAATCCCGGTCCAAGCAATTCGGGGCCACCCTCGCCCTCGACCGTCACGGCCGCAGGGTTGTTAGGAACGGCGACGATCCAAGGCTGGTTGTTGTCGGCGCTAACCATAGCAATCTGGCCGGGGCGAACGCCGTAGATCTTGCCGCGCAAAGTGACCCGCTGCGCTTCGCGTTTGGGGCCCTTGGCAAATGCCGGGGCATCAACGAACGACAGCCCGAGAAGCAGTGCGACGCTGCACCAGAAACGTCGGTTAACGCACATGTTTCCTACCCGCCTTTCGCGAAGTTGCATTTAGAAACTTTTGGCAATTGTCCGAACACGCGTTTGGCGTGCTCTCGCTACCTGTAACGATAGCGAAAACGCCCGCGATTTTCCAGCAACAGCTAGATCTTCTTAGGAACATACGGGTGATCTCGCTTACGCAAGACGGTTGCTTTCGTGATCGAGTCTTTCGGCCCCGGCGTTCCAGGTTCGACTCGCTTGAGCTTTGCTAGTACGTCAAAACCGTCGATGACACGGCCAAAAGCCGTATGGCGACCGTCCAAATGAGGAGTGGGAACGAATGTCAGGAAGAACTGCGATCCGCCCGTATCGCGACCGGCGTGCGCCATGCTCAACGTTCCGCGAAAGTGGCGGCGAAAGTTGTCTTGGTAGCATTCGCAGGGAATATGGTAGCCTGGTCCGCCGGAACCCGTTCCATCGGGGCATCCACCCTGAGCCATGAACCCTCCTAGCACTCGATGAAACAATAGCCCGTCGTAAAAACCCGACTCGACGAGGCTAATGAAATTCGCAGTCGCGATTGGCGCCTCGTTTTCATAGAGTTCCACAACAAGATCACCGCGAGTCGTCTCCAGTTTGACTCGTGGCAAGTCGTCGGCTTTGGCTTCGGCGGCACGGATCTCTTGTTCCTTTTCCCACCACTTTGGAAACTCATCGCGATGCAGCATCGCGACGTCGATCAGATGACCAATTTGCTTGGCCGTTTCGCTTGTTTGCTGACGAAACTTCTCGATCTGGCCGCGTTCCGCCGCTTGCTGTAAATGTTCGTTTGCCTTGTTGAATTCGTTGCATCCGAACGCGGCGACACCGGAAAGCAATTGCAAGTCGTCGGCAGCCGAC
>JAGQOS010000294.1 GCA_020427265.1 Planctomycetales bacterium | reverse complement strand
CACAGCCGGCAGCAGCAGCGCCACCAAGATACCGATGATCGCGATGACGACCAAGAGTTCAACCAACGTGAAGCCGGCGACTCGCCGCGACTCACATTGATTCAACAGTCGCGATTTAGGCATGGATCGCATCATGAGAGAAGAACTGGGTCCGTCCTGTGCTGCGTTGTGCGGCTTCTTCGACGACTGTTCATGGTAGCGTTACCACCTCGCCGCCGGCACGCGTGCCGAGTTCATTATAAAGGCGATAGTCGATCGACTCAGCCACAAAATGTACGCTGCCGTCGGCCATTAAAAACATGCCGCCTCCAGGATGACGGCTTTTGAATCCGCAAGCACTCCACCATTTGCTGTTGCCGGCCCCCACGTTGTCTTCCATCGTGTTTAGCGGGATCGTTGTGCCGCAAAGCGGGAAGTTATGGTGATACGCTCCGTTGAACGTGCAGTCGCCGGGCAAGGTTTCGCCCGCCATGAACGTGTTGCTCAGGCCATCGCGAATGTCGGCAAACCGGCAGGCAAGTTTTGAGTAGCGATCGATGATACCTACGCCATCCGGGCCATAATCGCTTGTATCGTGGCAGCAATAGCTTCCCTTCCCCTCGGGGCAAAAGGCGCATGGGTTGTCCCAGGTGGGGCCCATGCTCATCGGGTACCATAGCGACATCGACTTGCCCGGATTTCGTGAGCCGGCTTGAATTCGTCCTCCTTGAAGCGCGTTGTCGGCGGACCCATCGCTGGGGCAAATGTAGGTTGTGATCACCGTCTGTACCGCGTCGACGTTGACCGGATCATAGATTGGTTTCTCGAAGTCGAAGAGGTCGAAGGCGTTCTGCTGTTCCAAATGTGGCAGAATGAACGCCGCCCAAGTGCCGCCCTGGGCGGAAGGGAAATTAGCGCCGTAAGGTAGCGTGCGGAGAGACGTATGGTAGTTATGCAGCGCCAAGCCAATCTGCTTGAGATTGTTGCTGCATTGCATCCGCCGCGCCGCCTCGCGCGCGCTCTGCACGGCTGGCAGCAGCAGCGCCACCAAAATGCCGATGATCGCGATGACGACCAAAAGTTCAACTAAAGTAAATGCGAGCACTTGCCTTTTCAGGCTCGGAAGCGAAGTGGTTTTCGCCGGTCGCCATGTTTGCAAAGTGAACATAGATGTCGCTGAACTGCGGGTAGCGGTTCATTCATAATTCCGATGGATCGACGACTTCGCCGTCGCGTCGGTCGCCCAATCGGCGATGGAGTGCTGGATCGATACTAAGCGTGATCGTATGCACCGAACCATCGCAAAACACCATCTGAAACACACCAGCGTGCGAACTGCCAAAAATCAGACTGTTAAACGAACCCGGTCGGTCGTGCGTAGGTGGATGTGTCGTCCAACGCGACATGTCCCAGTCGTAACCGACGTAGATCGGTTGGTTGTCGGCCGGTGCGGCATAGCCGGTGTAGTCATCCGGATTCAGATACTTTTCGCCGATCATATAGGTGTTTGTCGTTCCATCGCGAATGTCCGCCATGCGCACGTTTCCAAACGGAACGAAAACACCGTTGAAGTTTGGTGTTTCGGGCCAGATGAACCCGGGAGCGTCGACAACGGCCGGATCGTTGTCCTGCGGTGCGAGCGACCAGAGTCCTTCGACGGCGCTGCCCGAATTCGATGCGTAATCGGTCCGCGATCCTTTCACGGCATGATCGGCGTTGCGGGGCGTGTAGCCAGGCAGGCAGTCATACGCTTCCGCTCGGCGTCGTGAAGGGCAATGAAGCGTGGCCAGCGGTGTTTCGCAAAGCCGTTTGAGGGCGGGGCGCTTATTCGCGAGCGTTTCCCCGGCGCCCAGGTCGCGCAGTGCCTGTTGTTCAATGTAGGGCAGGATATTGTAAATCCAGCCGCCAGGCTGTCGGCGGTCGAAGCCGCGATCGGGATCACCACACCATTGGTAGCCCCAGCCGCTTGTCGGCAGATAGCCAAAGGCCACTTCGTGTTCGAGCGAAGCGAGGCCTAGTTGCTTGAGGTTATTCGAACACTGCATTCGCCGGGCGGCTTCACGCGCACTCTGCACAGCCGGCAGCAGCAGCGCCACGAGTATGCCGATGATCGCGATCACGACCAAAAGTTCCACAAGTGTAAACGCAATTCGTCTGCGAGCACGAAGGCGGATGATATTCGTGTTTAAATGCCTGCTGATCGAGCTAGCAAGATTCTCGTGGCGCTGTTTCGCTTTGCAATTCGTCGTGAACAACGGGTTGTCTCGCTGCTTGGAACCATCGGCGCACTGCGTGTTTTGTCCTTCCATCGACAGTGGCTCAGTACGCTCATGTTAGCCGGACGAGGCTTCGACCGAAGTGCATAGACGAGCGCAAATTCGGTTCGGCGAAAGAACACGAGATAGATTACCATGAATCTGCACTAATGTCGCTGGCAATTGTCGTCCGAGCGCTGGCCGCACCCATTAGCGGGGAAGTGAACTTCGCTGGTTTTTGAGCGGCCGAAGCGTTAGAATTCCTCTCGGTGGCAGACGCACGTGGTCTCCTCAAGCCGATCGATGGGGGCCGCTCACGCGGATGGTGCGGCGTGCGTTGCCTGCTCGTCGCCGCCGATCGTCTCAAGCCCTGGCGTGGTCGAATATCGCTCGCGAAGGAACGTTGCATGACGCTTCCCCAATCCAGCCGAACCAACAAAAAGCCGCTTGCCGCTTTCACGTTGGTCGAGCTATTGGTCGTGATTGCGATCATTGGCATTCTCGTGGCGCTGCTGCTGCCGGCTGTGCAGAGTGCGCGCGAGGCGGCGCGGCGAATGCAATGCAGCAACAACCTCAAGCAACTCGGCCTGGCACTGCACAATTATCACGACACGCACAAGCAACTGCCGCTTGGATCGGTTTACGACGGAACTGGTGGTTTTCACTGCCGCCACCATTCACACAAAGGAAGTGTGCTCGTGCAAATTCTTCCATACATCGAGCAGCAGTCATTTTACGACGCTCTCGATATGGACGACGACGTGATGTATTCGATTGTCGGCGGCAAGCCCGCCCACGAACATTCGATCGGCACCTACGTTTGCCCGAGTAACGACTCACAAGTCTATTTCGACAAGAACGGCTATAGCGCTAATGTCTGCGGGGGCAGCGATCTAAATGAGAAACGCGCCGTCGGACACTATTCACCGTCACTCGGGAATCAGTACTTTAGTGTTTGCGGGGCTGGCGGCAATCTGTTTGGAACTGGAACTGCCGGTCATGGTGACTCGATGGAGGCGGGCAAAATTTCTGGGCCATTCAGCCACATGGCATGGTCTGCTCGGTTTGCGGATATCCGCGATGGCCTCTCTAACACGATTGCAATGGGCGAGATTCGTCCCAAATGTAGTTGGCACGCGAAAGACGGCTGGATGCATATCGACAGCATGTGGTTCGCGACGACCGGTGTGATCAACAACGACAATTGCCCCGACGACCCAGGTTGGGTTGCCGGCGTGTGCAATAACAAGACCGACTGGGGAAGCGCGCAAGCGTTTAAGTCGTCTCATCCTGGCGGTTGTCAGTTTGTGTTCTGCGACGGATCGGTCCACTTCATCACAGAGGGAATCGACTATCGCAACTATCAGCGTCTTGGCGACCGGAGAGACGGAGAACCCGTCGAAGCATTGTGATTCATCATGTGATATGTAGCGTGATCGGCGCCGCAGGCGTCGTGATGTTTGTCGGTTGTGGCGCCAGCGGCCCTGAAATTGTACCGGTTACGGGAGAAGTTCACTTTAACGGACAGCCCGTCGCCGATGCTGACGTGTTATTTGCGCCCGATTCTGGTCGGCCTGCTGTTGCGCATACCGATGAGACGGGGCAATTTCAATTGAAGACAAGGACCGCGGGCGATGGCGCAAGTGTTGGTCATCATCACGTGGTTATCACCAAGTCACAACAGGTCGACCCGAACGACACTTCCCCGTATCCCGAAATGAAATCCGTGCTGCCTCCGAAGTACGGTAACCCGTCTCTCTCTGGTCTAACGGCAGACGTTACCGCCGACGGCGAGAATCATTTTCGCTTCGAACTCACGGATTGACGTAGCCCTGCCGAACTCAACCGCGCGCAGGTCCGTTTAGCGCAGCGGTGGCCGGTCGTTGTGTTGAAAGTAGTCGCGCATCTGGCGGATGCGGTCGAGATCGATCCCTGCGGGTTCGTTTTCTAGAAACCAGTCGAGGTCGGCCAGCGCCGCGCGCCGCCGGCCCGTTTCAAAGCGAGCCAAGGCCCGCAACCCGCGGTCGGCGATGCCCTCCGGGTTAATCGCCACGCTCGCCTCGACGTAGCGCAACAGCGCTTCTTTGTCGCCCTCGTTCTGAGCCAAGCCGCGTAGATTGCCGAGCATGCGCAACAGGATGGCGCGCGGCGGAGCGGGTTCCAAATGAGCGGGCTCCAGGGCCAGGCCGGCCAGTTCCCGGACCCTGCGTTCCGCATCGGCCAACGAAAGTCGCTTGGCGCCGTCAAACACGTCGATCAATTGGCCTTCGCCGTCTTCTGGTTGGAAGCGAACAATGAAGTGCCCCGGCAAGGCGATACCTTCGACCTGCAAGTCGAGACGCTTGGCCAACTCCATGTAGAGCAGCGACAGCGTGATGGGCAAGCCTTCGCGATCGTCGAGCACGCGATTCAAATAGCTGTTCGCTCGATGGTAATATTCGGTTCGACTGCCATGAAATCCGTTCTGCTCGAACAGATAATGGTCGAGCGCCGCCAGGCACGCCGCGGGCGGGGCGTCGGCGGCGAGCGCCTCGCGAATGTCCGTCGCCATGCGGTCGACTTGTTCCAAATAGGGCTCGACGGTTAACTCTTCGTCATCGAGCCGCGCGATGAGCAACGCCCCTCGCAAAAGGTCGATCGGTTCGCCCCTCGCACTCGCGAGTGCTGCCAATTCGGCCACGACCGCCTGTACATGAACATCGCGAGCAAGCGCCCGAAGGTGCTTGGCTCTTTCATCGAGAGTCTCGGCTTGTCGACGCAGCACGGCTGCGGAGGTTGTGGAGTTGCCGGTCAAGGAGGCCAGTTCTTCGGGCAAAAGGTCCTCCAGGCTAGGAAGCCCATCGAGCTGCTTCTCGACAATCGCCACGCTAGCAGCCGATGGCAGAGCGCTGGGGACATGCTTGGCCACAAGAAACTGTTTGAACTCAGCCTTCGTGTCGCGAAACTTCGCCAGGCCGACTTTGCCGGACAAGATTTTTTTGTCGTGCGATTCGACCACCAACGCGTCGTTTACGAAACAAGCTATTTTGTCTTGCTCGACTCGCACCTTGAGCTGGTTCCATTCGCCCGGCTTGTAGTCGCGACACGGTTCATTGAACAGCACCTGCCAGCTGTAGACCGACGGACCATTGAAGCAGGTCAATCTCAGATTGCCGGCCGACGGATAGAATCCGTAGTGCCGCTGGTCGTCGTCGCTATGGAAGACGATTCCGGCTGCGCCGCCTTCGTCGTCGAGTTTCACTTGAACAGCGATTTCATAGGGGAGGTCGGGCAACTCGGTTTCGCGCAACAACAGCGAACGCCCGCCAAACCCCTGCCCTGGCTGGCTGACAAAGATCCTGCCCGCTCGTTGCATCCATCGCGCGCCAAATCGCGGCGACCATTCCGCGTCGTCCAAAGCGCCAATTGTTAACCACCGCTGCAACGGAATGGGATTGGGCTGTTCGAGCAAGGGCCGTAGCTTCTCGATCGGCACGGCGAAGCCGAGGTTGTTCGTAACGGCCGACTTCATAGTAACGATTCCGAGCACTCGCCCAGCTTCGTCGATCACCGGGCCGCCGCTGTTTCCGGGTTCGATGGGGATGGCCAATTGGAGCATCTCTCGGTCGGCAATTGTCTGCCGTCCGGAAAGCACTCCGGCGACCACGCTGTTGCGCAAGCCGTAAGGATTGCCCATCACGACAATCGGCGCGCCTTGCGCGGCCGGACCTTCAGCGAGCGCCAGTGGCTTGAGTTCCGAGTTGGCAATCTTGAGCACGGCCAAATCGAGGTTGCGATCACTAGCATGCACGGCCAGCACGTCGTGCCGCTTGCCATCGACCGTTCGCACGGAAATTGGACGCGCTTCGCCAATCACATGGAGATTCGTGGCGATCAACCCATCGGCGTCGATAACAAACCCTGTGCCCAGCCCCTGCTGATCGCCATCGCGTCCTGCAAACGTAATTTCGACAATCGACTTTCTCGCCCGCTCTGCGATTTGCTCGACCCGGCTGGGCGACATGCCGTCGCGCTCGTTCTTGGCCGCGTCGTCGGCGAATGATGAAGCGCCGACTAGAGCAAGTAGGGTGTTCAACAGAACGAGTTGCAGCGAACTTCGGGCCACCGGTCTTCTCCCCGCTCGGATGTCTGAAAGTTAGGCATTTCA
>JAGQOS010000293.1 GCA_020427265.1 Planctomycetales bacterium | reverse complement strand
TTGCGGACATCTGTTTACCCGCTGGACGGAGCGAGATACGGGTGTCGACGCGTTCGTCGGATTTGCTCTGGCGACGTTCGCCGGCCTGGTACGGTATCAAGAATATTCGCTGCTGCGCGAGGATCTCGACGCCCCGATTTCGCGAGCCTATGTCGCCGCGTCGATTCTAGCTGCCGCTTTGATCGTGTCCGCGTATACCGCCTGGCGACTCTCGACGAGTTCCCGACGTCCGTAGCTGCGGCAAACGCGTTGAGTCGTTATCCACCCGAACTTGCACGCGCTGATTCAACGTTCGCCTGCCCGCGACTGCCGTACGATCTGCCGTGCCTCGGAGTGCGATTTCCCGGAATTACGTAGGGTGTCGTAGTCCCATGTTTCCGTGAGGGACATTCCCCATATTTCCGGCCGTGATACTTGTCTCCACACGGAGCAACCAGTCGTGTGTGACAACACCGTCATCGCAAGTATAGAAGCCCAGAACAGCTTCAATCGCATCACAGCCTCCATCTGGATGTGGCACTTGCGGTGGATGCGGCACTTCAAAATGGGCTCATCAACGCCCTACTCGTCCGAATACACCCGCGTGCTTTCTTCCTTCGTTACCGGCGATCGCGTTTCGTCGGTGTCCACCTGCACGCGCACCCGCTGGTCGCCAGCGCGTAGGGCTTTCACCCGTACGGTATAGCTGGTGTCGGCCTTCGGCGCAAGTTTTTCAAGTGGGGCGAACAGAATGCGGCCCGCCTCGAGCTGTTCGCGCGTGGGGCCGTCGGCTGAGACGGCTTGCATGTCGGGCGGCAGCAACACGGCCACCTGCACGTTGGTCGCCGCCTTCGAGCCCTGATTGACCACGCGAATTTCGTACGCGGTTTCGCCGCCCACTTCGACCGGATCTTCCAGGTCGATCACTTCGAACAGGATGGCGGCAATGCCTTCGACGAGCACTTCCTGTTCCTGCTTGTCGGAAAGCCCCTGCTGCGCCTTGCCTTCCACGCGCAGCGTTTGCTGCCCCGCTTCCATGGGAATGGCCACTAGTTCCACGTTCCCCGCTTGCTGGGCCGGCAGTTCCTCCAGCCCCCACGAAACAGAATGCGTTTTGGGATCGTACGTGCCGGCGTTGTTCGCTTCCACAAACTTCATGCCCTTGGGCAGATACGACGTGAGCAAAATATCTTTGGCCGCCGCCGTGCCGGGATTTTGAATCGACAGCGTGTAGGTCGCCGGGCGTTCCAGGAAACGTCGCGACGGACCATCGATCGCCACGACCAACTCGGGGGCGACCACGTCGAACTGCACGCGTTCGCTCACTTCGAGATTTGCATCGGCCGTAGCGATGAGCACGTTTTCCAAACGGCCCGCCTGTTCGGCCGTAAGCGTCAACTCCATCTTGCGGCTCTCACCGGCGGCCAGCGTACCGACTTCAAACTCGAGCGACTTGCCGGCCGGATGGTTGGCGCCCTCGGGCACGTTTTCCAACAGCATCACCCCGGTGGCCGAGCCGCTACCTGGATTCGAGATTTCAATGCCCAGCTTCACTTTGCCGCCGATCATCACCGATTCGGGCCCGGTCAATCGCAGTTCGAGTTCCGGTTTGGTCGCTTTCGTGCGCACCGAGGCCTGGGCCTGGAACTGCACGGTGGCTACGCTGCCGATTTCGCCTTCGGCCGTGGGCATCAACATGAGGTTGATCTTCGCGTCGCGGCCGGCTTCCAAATCGCCGAGCTTCCACACAAGCGAACCTTCGGGCCCTTGCGCCACGCCGGGTTCGGCGCTCACGAAGCGCGTTCCTGCAGGAACCGTATCGTGCACTACCACGCCGTGGGCCGTCGTCTGTCCGGCGTTGCGGACGATGATCTGGAATTGGCACTGCTTGCCCACTTGAATTTCGGCCGGAGCCGTCTTTTGAATCATCAGCGTCGGCGACTGGGCTCCTTCAAGGCTCTTGCTACCCGGGCGTCCAAGGCCTTCGTCGCTGGCCGCGCCGGGGAAACGGGCGTCGGCGGGCGAGAGCAACCGGTCGCGCGCCGTTGCAGTGGCAAGCGGCAGTTCCTGGCTGCCTGCACTCGAGCCAAGGTCGCCGGTCGGACTGTCGAGCGGCAAGGTGTTCGCATCGGGAATTTCGCCGTTGGCGCCGGGATGGAACGACGGCGTCGATTCGTCATATCGCGGCGTCGAATCTCCATAGCGCGAGGCCGCGGCCTCGCCGATCGCGCGCGGCGGCGCGGCGTTCTCGCGGAGCGACGCCGGCGGCAACGGCCCGGCGGGGCCTTCGATCGCCGAGTCGGCTTCTAGCAACGCGGCCGGCTGGGCTGCCTCTTCGTATTGCGCTTGGACCACGCCCCCAGCCGCCGCTTGCGCGTTGATCGGTCGGGCGTCGGCCACCGGATTCAGGCGGCGCGGCTCCGCGGCCACATCGCGCGGCGGCGCCGCGTATTGAGCCGGTACGGCGGCGCGGCGATTGCGGCCGACCGGCGCTTCGCGCAGCGGATTCTCTTCGTCCGTGGCGCGCGGCGTGTTGGCGGCGAGCAAGATCGGTGTTTCCGCATTTTCAATCGGCAGTGGGTCACCCGTCGGCAACTCGACATTCGCCATCAAGTCGGGCGTCGACGCCCCGGCCTCGGCGGCCGGCAGGCCATGACGAAACAAGTACGCTCCGCCGAGTCCCATTGCCAAAACGGCTGTCAAAGCGGTTGCCCGCAGTAGATTTCGCTTCATGATCAAGTGTCCCGCGACGGCGTGTCCAAGTGAAATTCGAGTTGGATTGTGTGGCTCGCGAGGCGATTCCTATCGACGCACCTCGCGCACACGAGTTTCAGGTGCCGGGTAAGTAGCAAAATCGCAGGCGGGGCAAAAGAGCAGTTCGCCCCAGATAGCCAGCATTGCTGGCAAACGGCCAGGCGGCGCTGCGCGCCAAGCCGCGCAATTTACACGCTGAATTTGATGTTAATCACATCGTCGCTGGTCACGATGTAGTCTTTGGGCTCTTGGCTCACGAGATTCTGGGCCTTCAACTCGCGTTCGCCGCCGAGGCGGATCAGGTCCGAGCATTTCATGACCTCGGCCCGAATGAACCCACGGGCCAGATCGCTATGGATGTTGTCCGCCGCTTCGAGCGCTGTGCCGCCTTGGTGCAGCATCCAGGTGCGCACTTCTTTTTCACCGGCCGTGAAATAGATCATCTGGTTCGACACGTCGAGCATTTGCCTTAGCAGGGCGTCGCGGTCGGCTGGCTGCAATTCCATATCGGCGATCAATTCGTTGCGGTCTTCTTCGCTCATGCGGGCCAATTCCAATTCGAGCCCCACGGCGATGGCGACGGCCGGCCCTTTTTCCTTGATCGCCTCGACATACTTCTCACCTTCGGTCTCGTCGTCGGCCACATTCACGACAATCAGTCGCGGTTTTTCCGTAAGCAAACGGAAGCTGCGCGTGGCCTTTTGTTGTTCGCGCGTCAGACCCTCTTCGCTGAGCTGCCTGCCCGATTCGAGGATGGCGACTAGCGGCTCCAACGCTTCGAGTTCGGCAATCTCCTCATCGCGATTCGGTCGCGGTTTTTTCACCGACTCGCGCAGCCGTTCCACGCGGCCCGAAACGATATCGAGATCGGCCAACAGCAAATCGTCCTCGAATCGCTGCAGATCGGCCACGGGATCGGCCCCGTCGTAAGCGCCCACGACAATGACCATACAACCGGCTTCTCGAATCAGCCCCAGCCGCGCCGGGTTTCCCTCGTGCGTGCGGTTCAATCCCGGCGTGTCGACGATTTCCAGCGAGGCCTGCGTCACTTTCTTCGGCTGATAAATCTCGCACAACTGAGCGATCCGCTCATCAGGCACCGGCGCCATGGCCGATTGGTCGAGGTGCGAGCGCGAGGGGTCGGCCTTTTCGCCCGTCAACCATTCGAAGAGTGTACTTTTGCCTGATCCCTGATAACCAACAATCCCGATCTTCATAAAACGCGTTTCCGTCGCTAAACGAGTCGTAGAACGATGCGCCAGCCATCACCGAGCGAGGGCGGCGTCGATTTTTCGCAGCGACTGTTCTACCTCCTCCTGCTCGCTGCTGTCCAGGGCATGCTCGCCAAATCGCACGCGATAGAAGGTTTCGACCAACGGTTGAGCAAGTGCGGCCACGGCATCGAGGCGCTCGTCGGGAGCGGGTCCCTGTTGGTGGAAGCAACACGCGAATTCGCGTTGTGTCTGCGTCGCAGGGCGAACGATCCCTTCGCGCCGCAACGCCGTTTCCAAGCGGCGATAGAATTCGACTTCCGGTGCATTGCCAGGCCCCGTTTGCCCCCGGCGGCGGTGAAATAGGGAAAAGATCGCCAGTCGACGGATGAGCCGGTACAGCGAATACGTTGCCAGCACGACGATTAGCAACAGCAACAGGCCGCGCCAACTCAGCCAGCTTCCGCCGAGCCAGGCCTTGAACGCCGCGTTCCGATCGGCCAGCCAGGCCATCCAAGCGCGGGGCGCGGTCAGGCTGGAGAGCACACCGCCCGCGTCGCGCAGCGGGGTGTAAATGCTGCGTTCCTGCCGCTGCGCGTCGAGCCCCACGATGTTGCGCATCCAGAGGGTCTCGACATAATCGAGAACCTGCCCTATCCCCGATAGAATCCCGTTCGCTTCCTCAGCGCCCGACGAAGTCGTGGGATCGAGCCGTAGCCAGCCGCCGGTAGCGCCGCCCAGATCGACCTGCCGGCCCTTCAGTTGATCGGCGCGCAAATAGGCCTCGACCCAAGTGTGCGCATGCAACTGCCGGAACTGATAATACTGTCCCAGGTCGTTCCACTCGCCACCCTTGTAACCGATGATCAATCGCGAGGGAATTCCCTGACTGCGCAACATCATTACCAAGGCGCTGGCGAAGTATTCGCAGTGTCCGTTGCGGTTTTTGGCGATGAAGTCTTCCAACGGATCGAGCGTGGAGTCTTGCTCGGTGCGCTTGAGTGTGTACTCGTACTCTCCGCTGGCTCGCAGATGCGCCTCGATCGCCTGCGCCACGAGATACGCGTCGTCGGCCGGCGCTTGCGATTGCGCTACCACCTGGCGCGCTCGAGTCTTCAGTTCGGCGAGCGGGTCACCGGCGTCGCCCGGCTCGGGCATCTGCAGGTATTCCTGCCTCATGATGTCGGACATGACCTGAAAGTCGGGAACGATCGGCGTTTGCCGTTTCTTGGCCACGCCGCTGGTGCCCAGTTCCACTTCGAATCGCGTCTGGTGCAACTGCAACGGCCAACGAACCATTTGTGAACGCTCGCCGTCGTAGCGTACGAAATCTTCCGGGCCGAGTCCGAACACCGGATAGATCCCGAAAACCACGGGCTCATTGAGCGGTTCAAGCAGCACGCGTTGCCGCACGTATTGCCCCGGGTTGCGTGGCACGGGCAGCCGGCGCGTGGGCAATCGCGCGTTGATTCGCGAAGGACGCCATTGGCTGGAACCGTTGCGACCTCGCGACTTCCCCGAGCGATACGTCGTAAGCACCGAGCCGCGCAAATAGGGTTCGCCGGTCAGCCGGAACGGTTCGTCGCTCGCGCCTTCGAAGAGCTGCAACTGCATGACCGTTTCCGGGTTTTCCACGATTTGTCCCAAATCGCCCAACTCGATATCCTGCGAGTAACCGACCATGCGGCGTTCGGCTTGTCCAAAGCCGCGTAGGGCCGACTTGCCGAAGCGCGGAATCGTGAAAAACAGCAGCAGCGTGACGACCATGGTTGTCAGGCCAACTTTGGCCGTCATCCGCAACAAGCGACGCACGTCGGCCAGTTCGGCAAGACGACCGGTCCGCCCGAGCGCGACGATCGCGTGCGTTTGAGAATTGCGATTCGTTTCGCTCGCCGCCGCCTCTCGGTCGGCGAACGCCGCGGCTTCGCGATACACGAAAATCTGGGCCATGGCGAAAATGCCCAGGCACATGTAGAGCACGAGCAGCACGCCGAACAGCATCGAATAATTCAAGGCGGCGGCCACGACAACTTGCAACAGACTCAACATGGCCAACTGCCAATGAATACGCGGCGTCTTTTTCTGAAAAAACACCACCACTTGCAAGTAAACCAGCAAATTGGCGATCGCCAGTAGCTGGTCGGCGCGGGCGAGCCGGGTAAAGTCATAGGCCGAAAGCGCCACGGCGACGAGCGCCGCGAGATTGGCGACCGTGCGATTCAATTGAAACAGACCGCGCAGATCGGTCAATTGCAACGACACGACGGCCACCAGCAGCGTGAGCAACGGCAGCCGAAAATCTTGCTGCCCCATGCCAAGCAAAAACGATCCGAGCACGGCGAGCGCGGCAAGATTGATCGACAATCGACGTTGTAATTTATCCATCGTCGCGCCTCACGCGCTCGTCGAAGTAGACTTGCAAGCCATCATTTGCCGCCGA
>JAGQOS010000292.1 GCA_020427265.1 Planctomycetales bacterium | reverse complement strand
TCCCCGATGTTTTTCTCGCCGATCGCCCACTGCGTTTCGTTGTCTTTTTTGCCCACGTCGACAACATCGAGTCGCGCAAAGAAGGCGGCCGTTCCGTAGAAATCGATTTGCGACCACGTTTCAAAAGGATGGTCGTGGCAACGCGCGCATTGTAGTTGGACGCCTAAGAATGTCTGGGTGATCTTCTCCGTGGCGTCTTCGGGCTGATTCTTATATTGCACAAAGAACATGGGAGCGCCATCATCGACGCTGTTGCCTTCCGCCCGCAGAATCGCGCGCGCCACTTCGTCGTAGGGCGTGTTCTTGGCAAACCGCTCGCTCAGCCAGCGCTGGAAACCGCTGCGCTGTTGCGTCATGTAACCCGGCGGTTCGCGTCCGAAGTAAATCATATCCCAGATGTCGGCCTGATGCCGCGCGAAGCGAGGATCGACGAGCAGTCGTTCGACGAGTGTGGCGCGTTTGTCGGCCTGCGCATCTTCGAGAAACGCCCGCGCTTCCGCGGCCGTAGGGATCGTGCCGCACAAGTCCAAATAGACACGTCGTAGAAACGTCGCATCATCGGCCGGCCGTGCGGGCGTAATCTTGCCTTCGCGCCACTGCTGGGCGATCTGCGCATCGATGATCTCGCGCAAACTGGTCTGCGCACTGCACGGCAGCGCGAACAATCCGCAGAGCACGACCGCGACCAGGCAACGCGACTTTGTCTCGCAATGATGCATCCGTACCGCCTCATGCTGGCAGCCAACGCGGTTGGCATAGAAACCTCGCCGAACATCCGCCCCAGAATTCTAGCAAAAGCCACGACAGAATCCGAAACATTTTGGCCTCCAGTCCGGATTCTCGCGTGGGCTGGCAATTTGGCCCTCCTGGTGCGTTTGTGCAATGCGGCGGAGATTGACCCAGCGTGATGGGCGCTCGATACTGGATGAACTCGTGATTCCCCCGTGTTTCGTCCGTGCCAGAACTTCACTAGGTTCCCAATGTCATCACAAAATGAAACTCGTCTTGGCCGAATTTCAGCGCTGTTGCCTTGTGGCCTCGGCACGCTGCTGGCCTTCGTTTTCACCTTGAAGTCGTCATTGTATGCGGCGGATACGGCGGCCGCGGCTGTCGAACGCCCGCCCAATATCGTGCTCATTCTCGCCGACGATCTCGGTTACGGCGGCATCGGGTGCTACGGCCATCCGCAGGTGCGCAGCCCGCATCTCGACCGGCTTGCGGCCGAAGGGATTCGTTTTACCGACTTCCATTCCAACGGCGCCGTCTGTAGTCCCACGCGCGCAGCGCTGATGACCGGAAGGTACCAGCAGCGTAGCGGCATCGAAGGTGTCGTTACCGCGGCCGGGCATCGCCATACCGGGTTGCCTCTCGACGAATTGACCATCGCGGAACTGATGAAACAGGCCGGCTACGCCACCGGAATCTGTGGTAAATGGCATTTGGGCTACGACGTGAAGTTCAACCCCACGCGCCAGGGCTTCGACTTCTTCCGTGGCTACGTTTCCGGCAACGTCGATTACCATTCGCATATCGACCAGGCGAACTATCTCGATTGGTGGCATGACGCGAAGCTTCAAAACGAACCCGGCTACACGACCGACCTGTTCACGAAGTATGCCGTCGAGTTCATTGAACAACATCGGAAGGAACCGTTCTTCCTGTACATCCCGCACGAGGCGGTCCACTACCCGCTCCAAGGGCGCGATAGTCCGGCCCAACGCGCACTCGGCGAACGGCCGGGGCCGAAACTCGCGCCGGGCGAAGATGCCCAGGATATCCACCAGCAAATGGCCGAGGCGATGGACGAAAGTGTCGGCCAAGTTGTCGCCACAATCAAGCGGCTGGGATTGGGCGAAAACACGCTGATCTTCTTTTTCTCCGACAACGGTCCCATGCCGCAAAGTTCGGCCGGTCCGCTGCGCGGTCGCAAGGGTTCCATCTACGAAGGTGGCCATCGCGTGCCGGCCATCGCCTGCTGGCCCGGCGCGATCAAACCGGGGCAAACCAGCGATGTCCAGGCGATGGGCGCCGATCTGTTGCCGACCTTTGCCGCACTGGCCGGCGCCAAATTGCCTCAAGAGCTGACGCTCGATGGCCGCAGCCTTCAATCGGTGTTGCTGGCAAGCGGTTCGCTTGCCCCGCGCGATCTTTTCTGGCGCGTCGGCAGCGGGCGCGCCATTCGGCGGGGCGACTGGAAGCTTGTTGTTACCGGAAAGGGCAAACGCGAATCGGTCGAACTGTTCAACCTGGCCGATGACCTGGCCGAGAAACACGATTTGGCCAGCGACGAACCGCAAGTGGCGAAGGAACTGCGCGAAGCGCTCCGCGCGTGGGAGGCTTCGGTTGCAAGCGGTGTGGAACGACGCACCTGATGGCCGTGGCGATGCCGAATCATTCCGACCAAGGCCAGGGCAGGGGAGTGGTACGGCTCGTACTCTTCCGCCTGGCGGCGATTGCGCTCGGCCTGTCGCCGTTTCTGATTCTTGAAGCGGGGCTGCGCATGGCCGCTTGGTATCCCGCAACGCCGCGCGATCCGTTCGTTGGCTTTGCAGCGACACGTCCGCTGTTTGTCCGCGGCGCTTTGGGGCGATCGTACGTGACGGCGCCCGGGCGTTTGGAATTCTTTTGCACCGAGCGCTTCGCGATCGAGAAACCAGAGAACGAGTTCCGCATTTTTTGTTTGGGCGGCAGCACCGTGCAGGGCCGGCCCTATTCAATCGAAACGTCGTTTACCCGCTGGCTCGAGTTGAGTCTTCGCGCGGCGGAACCCGAACGCGCGTGGCGCGTCGTCAATTGCGGGGGCGTTTCGTATGCCAGCTATCGGCTCGTTCCCATCATCGAAGAGTTGGTGGAATATGAACCGGACTTGTTCATTGTTTACACGGGGCACAACGAGTTCCTGGAAGATCGCACTTATCAACGGATCAAGTCCGCGCCGCCCTGGTTGCGAGATTCGCTTGCTGTGGCCAGTCGATCGCGCGTCGCCGAGTTCGTGCAAGCGGCCGTCGCTGGCGAACCGTCCGCTGCTCGCTCCGCCCGTTCGCGGCTGCCCATGGAAGTGGAAACCCGGCTCGACTTTGTCGGCGGACTCGAACAATACACGCGCGACGATGCTTGGCGCGACGCGGTGATAACGCACTTCGAGCTGAATCTCGAACGCATGGTGCGGATCGCCCAGGAACATGATTGCCCGATGCTGCTGGTAAATCCCACCTGTCGGTTGAAAGATTGTCCGCCGTTCAAGTTCACCGGCAGCGACAATCTTGCGCCCGATCGTCGCGCCACGTTCGACGCCTTATGGGACGAGGCAAAGACGATCGACGGTTCGCTTCCCAATGGGCTGCGCTCCCAGGTGGCGTGCTTGCAACAGGCGCTCGCCATCGACGACCGCCACGCGGCCGTGCACTACCATTTGGCCGTCTGCCTGGAAGCATTGGGAGAATGGCCAGCAGCGCGGCGGGAATACGTGCGCGCGAAAGAAGAGGACTTGTGCCCGTTGCGGATACGCGAGCCCATGCACGAGGCGATCTTTCGCGTTGGCCAACGCTTTGGCGTGCCCGTGATCGATGTGCGCCAATCGTTCGACGAAGCCAGCACCGGAGCGATTCCGGGTGCGGAATTGCTGGTGGACCATGTCCATCCAACGATTGACGGGCATCAGCGGATCGCAGCCTTGCTCTTCGACGAGCTGTGTCGCCAGGCCGTAGTCGCACCGCAAGACGGCTGGGAGGCGAAACGGAAAGCGGTCTACGACCAACATTACGCGTCGCTCGACGCCATCTACTTCGCCACAGCCCAGGACCGGCTCGAAGGCCTCCACAATTGGGCGGCGGGTCGCGCGAAACGAATGCGCGCGGCCACCGACTGACGCAGGAAAGGCGCGTCGCGCCCGCGCATCAGATTTCCCAGCCTTTGCGATACACAGGGCGGATTAGTTCGTTGGCCGCGCTCGTGTTCGTTACCTTGGCGGCTTCGGCGTCCCAGACCAGCTTCTCGCCCACGCGATAGGACACGTTGCCCAACAGCACGGTTTCGGTCAAAGGTCCCGAGTAGTCGAAATGACACGTGGCCGGATCTCCGCCCTTGCAAGCCGCAATCCACTCTTTGTGGAACCCCGGCGATTTGGGGATCGTCGAGTCGAGCGACTTGTACTCTTCGTTCTTTTCTTCCGGGTACAGCATGTGTTCGCCGAAACCGCAGAGCAACATGCCTTCGCTGCCGATGAACAGCGTGTTGCCTTTGCGAGGCAGATTCTTTTCGGCCAGAATCGCCGGGCCGCTGCCGGTGTGATACCAGTGCAAATCGCAAGGCGGCAGCTTGCCGCGCTGCGGGAACTTGAACTGCGCGTGTAGCGACTTCGGCGTGCGCTCTGCGTCGACCTCCGGCCCCGTGGTTTCGACTTCCGTCGGATACCTGAGATCGAGCGCCCAAAACGCGATGTCGAGAATGTGGCAGCCCCAGTTGCCGGTTTCGCCGGTGCCGTAATCCCACCAGAATCGCCAGTTGTACGGCGCGTAGGCCGGGCTGTATTTGCGTTCGGCCACCGGGCCTTGCCAGAGATCCCATTTTAAATGATCGGGCACCGGCGGAAACTTGTCGGGCGCCGAGGGCATGCCGCGCGAACCGCCCACCCAGGCGTGCACTTCGCGCACTTCGCCGATGGCACCCGCCTTGATCAACTCGACGCTGCGATGCACGTGGCTGAGCGTGTGCCGCTGCACGCCAAGTTGCGTGGCCAGCTTCTTTTCGCGCGCCAGTTCGGTCATGCGGCGCACTTCCCACACGGCGTGCGCCATCGGCTTCTCGCAGTAGCAATGTTTGCCCCGCTCCATCGCCATGATCGCCGGATGGAAATGCGTATGGTCGGGCGTGCTGATCACGACCGCGTCGATCTCGCGTTCCATTTCGTCGAGCATCTGGCGGAAGTCGAAAAACTTTTTGGCCTTGGAATGCTTTTCATAGGCCTTGCCGGCGCGTTGGTCGTCGACATCGCACAGGGCGACGATGTTCTCACCCGAAACGCCGCCCAAATTCGCCCCGCCGCGTCCGCCAATGCCGATCACGGCGATGTTCAGCTTTTCGTTCGCCGACTTGCTCTCGGCGGCCCGCGTTCCACCCGCAACCCAAACACCGGCCGTGGCCAGGGCGGAAGATTTCAACATCGTACGGCGATTCAGGCGGGTGGACGGCATGCGAGGCTCCTGGCTGGATCGAGGCGGAAGGCGAAATGCGTTGTTAGCGCCGAGTTGAACGCTAGTAACGATCGGGGAAGCCCTATTGTGTCACAACCGAACCGCGCGGTGCAAGTTGGATGGTTCGTCGCCCGAGAGAATCGCAAAGTACGTGTTTGAACCGCCAAGATCGCCGCGGACGCCAAGAATGCAGTCCGAAATTTTCGAAACCTCGTCGAGAGTCCTTCATTGCACGACGTGGCGTCCTTGGCGACCTTGGCGGTTGATTCGATCCAGTTCTTCTCAGTACGGCGCATCTGACGCGAAAAACCACGCGCGGACAGGTCGCCAAGCGTATATAATCAATCGATTCGCCAGTTGCGTTCGATTCAGTAGTTTGCCGGCAGATCTCGATTCATCGTCACCATGCAACTTCCCATTCTCAACAATCGACCCGCACCGGGCCAAACGGCCGATGCGCTCGCCACGCTGCCCATCGTGCAAGGCGATGCGGGAAGACTGCGCCATCTGCCGATGAGCGCCGCCGAAATGCGGGACTGCGGCTGGGACGAAGTCGACGTGGTCTTTGTGACCGGCGATGCGTACATCGACCACCCGAGTTTTGCGATGGCGATCCTTTCTCGCGTGCTCGAAGCGGCCGGCTTTCGCGTGGCGATCCTCAGCCAGCCCGATTGGCAAAGTTGCGACGCCTGGCGCACGTTCGGACGGCCGCGTCTGTTTTTCGCCATCAGCGCGGGCAACATGGATTCGATGATCAACCACTACACGGCCAACCGCAAGGTGCGCAACAGCGACGCCTACTCGCCCGGCGGACGTATCGGCCTGCGGCCCGATCGCGCCACGCTCGCCTATTGCCAGCGGGCCCGCGAGGCGTACAAGGGTGTTCCGGTCATCGCCGGCGGTGTCGAGGCTTCGCTGCGGCGGCTCGCGCATTACGACTATTGGAGCGAAAAGGTCCGCCGCTCGATCCTGCTCGACTGCAAGGCCGACCTGCTCGTTTACGGGATGGGTGAAGACGCGATCGTCGAGATCGCCCGGCGGCTCGCGGCCGGCGAATCGGTGCGCGACCTGCGCGACATGCGCGGCGTGGCCTATGCCCTGGGCGCTTCGGAAACGCCCCCCGACGACGCGCTCGCAATTCCCAGCTTCGAACAGGTGCGCGACGACAAGCCCGCCTTCGCCGAGGCGACGCGGCTGATTCACAACGAA
>JAGQOS010000291.1 GCA_020427265.1 Planctomycetales bacterium | reverse complement strand
TAAATTCCCGTCTTTTATCGAGCCTGCCGATGAGTTTCCCGTGAAGTTGGCGCTAATATACGAATCGCGCTTTGCGATGGCGCGGCGTGGCGATTTACTTGGAATGCAAGCCCGGCGGGGAATTTCTCGTTTGCCACGCGTTGGCCGATGCGCCATGATGAGGGCGATGGTCGTTTGAACGACGCGTGAACGTTTTGTGAATCTCGTTGACAATGGTATTCGATGTCTGCCCCTCGCCCGCTTCCTGATCCTCTCGCATCGCCTGCCGTGTGGCGCGGCAGAGAATTGCTCGCGCGCCGGGATTGGTGTGTCGAACTGGCGGCCGCCGACATCGACGAACTGAGCCATGCGGCCGAGGCGACGGCTCACTCGCCCATCGACGACATCACGGCCGGTGCATTCGCATTGCCGACGCTGGGCCCGCGCTTACGGCAAATTCAGCAGTCGCTCGAAACCGGAAGTGGAGCGACGCTGTTGCGCGGGTTTCCGAGCGAGCGATTCGACGAAGCGCAGGCGACTCGCATCTTTTGGGGGCTCGCCCAGCATATCGGCACACCGCTCTCGCAGAGCGCAGCCGGCGAACGTGTCTTTCATGTTCGCGATGAAGGTTACCAACCCCACGACCCGCGGGCTCGCGGGCCCAACACGCGGAAGCGGCTGAGCTTTCATACCGACCGTTGCGACGTGATCGCTTTTCTTTGTTTGCGCCAAGCGCTCTCAGGTGGCGAGAACGATTTGGTAAGCTCGGCGGCCTTATTCAACGAAGTACGCCGCCGCCGGCCCGACTTGTTGGCCGAACTCATGCAGCCCTATTACTATCAGCGGCACAATGTCGATTTGGGAAACGCGCGGCCGTACTGCCGCCAACCGATTTTCTCGTTTTGCCAAGGGCATTTCGCCGGCAGCTTCCTGCGCGTGTTGATCGAGCGCGCCTATGCTTCGGCCGAAGTGCCGGAGATGACCGCCGTGCAGCGCGAAGCGCTCGATTTTCTCGAAGCTGTGGCCGACGAACCGGGCATGCATGTGCGCATTCGCCAACAACCCGGCGACATGCTGCTGCTGAACAACTGGGTCACGTTTCATCGGCGTACAGAATTCGAGGACTTCGCCGCACCGGAAGAGCGAAGGCACATCTTGCGCATCTGGCTGAGTGTTCCCAACAGCCGGCCGCTCGACCCGGCTTTTCAGGACAACTACGGCGCGACGGCCGCCGGCGCGCTCCGCGGCGGTATGCAGGCGCGTTCCACGTAGCGGCTCACTTGATCGAATCGTGAGTTACGCTGCAAAACCGTTGTTGCTTGGAATAGGTTGCGCCCGCAGTGGATGTCACGCCTAAGTGGGGGTGTGAATAGCTCAGATGTGTAAGTTATTGCTGTGTATCACGTTTGGGAAATGCGCAATGTTATAACATTGGCGTACATCCGCCACATTCAGCGTTGGCGGTTTGCCGACAATCGATATATTGTGGCACATCACCCAGGTGTGACCTACGTTTTCAAAGCCTTGAATTCCGCGATGATTCGTTCGCAACTCCGACAAATCGAACACTTCTTGAGCCGCCTAACATGGATGTCTAGCACGCGCTATGAGCAACACGAGTCTTCAACTCGAGAAACAAACGCAATGGCGCGAAGGCCATTGCATGGTCTGCAATATTCCCCATCCGCTGCGTTCGGTCGAGCCAGGTGAAACACCGGAACGTTTCGCCTGCGTTGGCTGCGATACGGTTTATCAGGGCAAGATTCGCCCGAATTGTCCACCCGAGTTGCTCCTCAATGTGCGCGCATGCGATGGACCGCATGTCGGTGTGCCGCTCGCAACGGCGGCAGCCGACCCGGCGCCCGCGTTATTCACCGGGCCGTCGCCTCCGCCGCACGGGATTGCCACTTCGCGCTTGCCGGCGCACGAGCCCGTTTCGTGCGACATGAAGAACAACGCCAGCCGGTTGCTCGATTTGCAACTTGAACGCGGTCGCGGCCTGGATTGCTTGCGACAAGGGCCTTCGGTGAACAATCGAGTCAAGCGGCACGGCGCTGTGCCGTACGCCGCCGAGAACATCGAGGCCGTTCAACGTCATGGCGACGCGTCGTGGCTGCATGTCGACGCGTTGTTTAAAACGCTCGCAGCCGAAACACCGATGAAGCTCGACGGGTTGGAAAAGATCGCCGCCGGCGGGCTGGCGAACGTGCTGCGCGACTCCGATCTGCTCACGGCATTTTCGATCAATCCAACCAACAACGAGTACCCCAGCCGGCACAGCGTGCATGTCGCCATGCTGGCGATGTCGATCGGAACCACCTTGGGGCTCGACGAGAAGCAGCTTTCGGAACTGGCGATTGGCTGCTTGATCCACGACCTGGGAATGTTGGCGGTTCGTTCCGATGTTTATCGCGAGAACCGCACCCTGCCCCGCTCCGACATTTTCGAGATCGCCCGGCATCCGCTCTATACCTTCGATTTGATTGAGCAGAATCTCAATTGGGTGCCGGCCGGCGCGCGGATGGTGGCCTATCAAATGCACGAACGCTGCGACGGCAGCGGTTACCCGCGCGCCCGCGCGGGGCGTCAGATTCACGAACTGGCCAGGATCGCGGCTGTAGCCGATGTCTACGTGGCGCTCGTGTCGCCTCGGCCGCATCGGCCCGCCATGATGCCGTATCATGCCATGGAGGCGATCCTGCGCGACGTGAAAGCCGGGCTGTTCGACGCCGACGTGGTGCGCGGCCTGCTGCAAACCGTGTCGCTCTTCCCGCTCGGTTCTTTCGTCGCGCTGAGCGACCAGCGCGTGGGCCGCGTATTGCGCGCGAACCGCGAGCAATACATGAGCCCGGTCGTCGAAGTGTGGAACCAGAACCAATTGGCCGCTGCGCCGACGATCCTGGACCTCGCGCAGCACGACGATGTGAAAGTCGCCCGCGCACTCGACCGGCTGGGCTAGTCGCGATCGAAGCGTGCTGCGCCGGCGGAAATGGGGGCAGATTTCTGCTACAATGGGCCAATTCAACCGCGCGCGGCGATGACGCCAGCTCGATGCTGCGTCAGCCGATTGTTTTCGGCGTCGCCTTTCGCGCGGTTGCTTTCGAAATCCTTTGGCTCGACTCACAACGATGCGCTACCATTTAACAAGGCCATGGCTGCTGGCCCTTCTCGCCGCCGCGATTCTTTCCGCTCCCCTGCACGCTCAAGTTCCGCGCACCGTGCAAGCCACTTGGGCGCAGTTTGATGCGCGGGCGGAGCCGCTCGAGGTCGAATTGATTCGCGAGTCGCGCGAGGCGGAGATCGTGCTGCGCCATGTGCGCTACCTGGTCGGCACGTTTGCCGGCAAACCCGCGCGCGTGGCCGCGTTTTATGCCTTTCCGGTCGATGCCAAGCAGTTACCCGGCATCGTGCAGATTCATGGCGGCGGGCAACGCGCGCTGCCCGATACGGCGCGGTATTGGGCGTCGCAGGGCTATGCCGCTGTGGCCGTGAATTGGGGCGAGCATCCGATCGACCAGCCCGATGACCCGCGCACCGATTGGGCGGGCATCCCCGCCGGGTTTTACGACCCTAAGCATCATAACGACGTTTCGCCCGGCGAGGGCACACTGCACGACTCGCCACATCCCTGGAACAGCAGTTGGCTCCTTTATTCGGCCGCCGTGCGGCGGGCGATTACGTTTCTCGAGCAACAGCCCGAAGCCGATGGCGCGAACGTCGGCCTGACCGGGCACAGCATGGGTGGCCGGTTGACCGTTCTCTCGGCCATCGACCCGCGCGTGAAGGCAGCGTCGCCCTCGGTCGGCGGCAGCGGTTATCTCTACGACGACCTGGCCGGTGTTCCCGGTTCGGCGCGGCGGATGCAAAGCGACCTCGAATTGTACAACGCCACGCTCGATTGCCGGAACTATTGGCCGCTGATCCAATGCCCGCTGATGTTTCTCGGCGCGACGAACGATTTCAACTCGCCCATGGAATTCGTTGTGCGCGGGTTTCGATTGCTGCCGCAGCAAAGCGGCGCCATGTCGTTCACGCCACACATGAACCATCGCTTCACGGCCGACAACTACGCGGCACGTGTCCGCTGGTTCCAAACGCATCTGAAGGGCGAGTTCGTGTTCCCTAAAACGGCGCGCGCTCAGCTCGAATTAAAGACCGACGACCGCACGCCGCGGTTGCGCGTGTGGCCCGACCGTTCGACACCGCATCGGGTGCAATCAGTCGTCGTTTACTATGGCTACGATCGTGATCCGCGGGCTCGTTTCTGGCGCGCGGCACACGTCGAGCCCGAAGGCGACGCCTTCGTGGCCCGCTGCCCGGTCATGGAGTTGGGCGAGCCGCTCTTTGCCTTTGCCAATGTGACCTACGATACCGGCCAGACGCTGCCGCTGCCGCGCGGCTACGAGCCAACATCGCTGCTCACGGTCACCAGCGAGTGCCGGCAGGCGCTGCCCCAGCAGTTGGCAGCCGCAAATTTAACAGCGAGCGGAGAACGGCAGCGGTTGATCGACGATTTCCGCGATGGCTGGCGCGATTGGTCGCTCGTGAGCGCGACGAACCCGCAGCACTGGAACTTCGAAACCCACAAGGTTTGCGACCCGGCCTATTTCGGCCCGCGCGGCGCCGCGCTGGCGATCGATGTGGAAACCTCCGAACCCGGCAATACCCTGGCCGTGGTCATGGAAACCGATCGTTGGCGCAGCTACACGGGGCGGCCCACACTCCGTTACACGGCGCTGATCGGTTTGCCGTCGGCGGGGCGCCAGCAACTCGAGATTTCCTTGGATAGATTCGTGACCAGCGACGGCCAGGTGCTCGCCAGCTATGACTTTGTGACCAGCCTGATTCTCACGCCGGGTCAGAAGGAGCGGCCCGAGCAAATCGAACAGCCATGGTGCGGCGGCGTGCCCACGTTTCGCGAAATTCGTTGGGTTGGCGGCGAGTTCGCACCGCGGCCGCGCCCGTATTTGCGGCTCGGCGCTTCGCAGATCGACGCCGACGCCGCGTTCCGCAAACAATTCGCCGCCGCGGTCGACGAATCGGTCGAGCGCGAAGCGGTGGACCGGCAACCCTGAGCGTTTGAACCATGCTCGGGGGGCAGCTCGCCCGCTCTGGCATTTACCACATCATCAATCCAACCTTTCCGGAGCCTTCCTCGTGCCAATGTATTCGAAGCGGTTGCTGCTCATGGCCATGTGCTGTGGACTCGTTGTCCCTTCGGTATTCGCCGCCGACGCGAAGCGGCCGAATATCGTGTTCATCTTTGCCGACGATTGGGGCTACGGTGATCTTGGCTGCCATGGACATCCGTATCTGATGACGCCGAACCTCGATCGGCTCGCGGCCGACGGGACCGAGTTTCAGCAATTCACGGTCGCCAGCGGTGTTTGCTCCCCTAGCCGCGCGGCCGTCATGACCGGGCAGTTTCCCGCGCGGCATGGCATCCACGGTCATTTCGCTAGCGTCGAGAGCCACATGCAACGCGGCATGCCCGATTGGCTCGACCCGCGCGCCGTACTGCTGCCGCGGCTGCTGCAAGAAGCCGGCTACGCGACCGCGCATTACGGCAAATGGCATCTGACCAACATCATGGTGCCGGACGCTCCGCGCCCGCTCGCCTACGGTTACGACGACTACGGCGCGTTCAACTGTTCGGGACCGCAGATGCCGGTGCACGAAGACGTGTCGCGCGCCGTGGCGTTCATCGAACAGAACGCAGCCGCCGGCAAACCGTTCTTCGTCAACCTGTGGATTCACGAACCGCACACGCCGCATTACCCCAAACCCGAGTTCTTGGAAAAGTTTGCTTCGCTCGACGAACCCGATCGCATCTATGCGGCCGTGCTCGCGCATGCCGACGCGCGCATCGGGAAGTTGCTCGCTGCGCTCGACCGTCTCGATGTGGTCGACAACACGCTGGTCGTTTTCAGTTCCGACAACGGGCCGGAAAACACCGGGCCGCGCTCGCGCCGCAACACACAAGACGAATCGACCGGACCGGGCTTGGGCTCGTTCGCTTCGGTGGGCACAACCGGCGGGCATCGCGGGCCTAAACGCTCGCTGTTGCAAGGCGGCATCGGCGTGCCGTTCATCGCTCGATGGCCGGGGAAGATTGCCGCCGGCAAGGTCGACTCGACGACACCGATCACGGCGGTCGACTTGTTACCCACATTCTGTTCGCTGGCCGGCGCGCCGCTGCCGGCCGACTTCCGACCCGACGGCGTCGACCAATCGGCGGCCCTGCTGGGCCAACCCAGTGAGCGCCGCGAGTCGCCGATCTTCTGGCAGTGGAATTCCGCCTCGCCGCGCGGCGATAACTGGCCGGCGCTCGCCATTCGTCAGGGTGAATGGAAGTTGCTGCTCGGCAAACGCCCGGACCAGGTTGAGCTGTTCCGATTTCCAGCCGATCATTTTGAAAAACGCAACCTGCGCGA
>JAGQOS010000290.1 GCA_020427265.1 Planctomycetales bacterium | reverse complement strand
TGGCCGGCTTGGCCGATGAACAAACGGCGCAAGCCATCGGCCTGAGAGAAGAACAGCGGCAAGCCGTGGCCAAGTTGTTGGACGAACGCGAATCGCTGGTCGCACGCGGCGGTGCGGACGACCGTCGGCGCGTGGAAGCCGAATACGAACAGAAGCTAGCGGGACTTTTAACGCAGGATCAGCGAATTGCTTGGGAAAAGCTCGCCGGCCTGCTGTCGAATGCCGACGCGCCTATTGCGGATGCAAACGCGCCAGCCGATCCGCCGTCTCCCGATAATCTGCCGCCTGCAACGGGCGCAGAAGTCGACGTTAACAATACGACGCCAAGTACGCCCAGCGAAGTCGCGCAGCAGGGCGAAGTTCTCCTGCGGTTCAATTTCCGCTTCGCGCCCTGGAAAGACGTGCTCGATTGGTTCGCCACGCAAGCCGATCTGTCGCTCGTCCTCGAAGCGCCGCCACAGGGAACGTTCAATTACACCGATAGCCGGCAGTACACGACCGCTGAAGCGATTGACCTGCTGAATAGCGTGCTGCTGACCAAAGGATACACGCTGCTACGTCGCGGTCGCATGCTCATGGTTATCAACTTAGAGGATGGCATTCCACCCGACCTCGTATCGCAGGTGGCGCCCGAAGATCTCGATCGACGAGGCGAGTTTGAATTGGTGGGCTGCCTGTTTTCGCTGCAAACAACGCAACCGGCCGAGGTCGAAAGCGAGATCAGTAAGCTGCTCGGGCCGCAAGGTTCGCTCGTTGTTTTATCGAAGACTCGGCAAATCTATGTGGTAGAAACGGCCGGCAAGCTGCGCACCATCCGGCAGATTCTGGCGGCGGCCGATCAATCCGAGCCTTCGCAACGTGATGACGGGCAACTCAAAGTCTTCCAATTGCAGCATGTGACCACCGACGAAGTGCTGGTCGTGATTCGCCAATTGCTGGGCCTGCCGGAAGAACAGAATGCTTCGGCTGATGGTTTGTTGAGGATCGCCGTCGACCCCATTGGCGCCCGTCTGTTGGTCCAAGCAGATGAGGAGCAACAAAAGCAAATTGGCGAAATCCTCGAAATCCTCGACGTCGGCGACGGACGCGAATCGCTCGGCGCCGGTGTCTCCGAGTCGCCGCAACTCGAAGTTTACGCCATTACCGAAGCCACACCGGAATCGGTTTTGCAGGTGCTGCAAACCGTGATGGCCGGCGTTCCCGATGTGCGTTTGACCATCGACCCGAAGACCGGCAACTTGGTGGCGATGGGACGTCCGCGCGACCACGCAACGATTCGGGCGACTATCGATCAAATGCAAAAAGACGCGCGCCAGGTCGAGGTCATTCGGCTCGCCGTGGTCGATCCCCAGGCTGCTGTCTTGGCGATCAACAAACTCTTTGGCGCCGTGGGTGAAGAATCGCCGCCGCCCAACGCGCCGCGCGTCGATGCCGACCCGATCGCCCGACAACTGCTTGTCCGCGGCACCGAAGCTCAAATCGAACAGATCCGCAGCCTGCTTGAGAAGATGGGCGAATCGACGCTCGATGAATCATTTGCCGAGAGCCAGTCGGACCGAGGCAACGTGCGCATGGTGCCGCTCAGCGGCTATGCCGCGCGGCAGGTGTTGGATCAGATCGAGACAATTTGGCCGACGACGCGCCCAAACAAAATTCGCTTGGTAACTCCATCGGCCGTCATTCGTACCGTCAAACCAGGTCTCGACGAGCCGGAAGCGAATTCGCCGCAGCGAAAGTTACCGCAGGGAAATCGGAATCGAGATCCCCAGGACCTAGAAAGCGACGAGTCGTCGTCAAACCCGTCGACGGAGTCGGGCGCACTTCCGGACAAAGGGGCAACCGAGGCGCGATCGGCTTCTGCGACTCTCGCTCCGACACCTGCCGATTCCGGTTTCGCCGTCGATTTCGGTGTCAATACGCTGTGCGCGGATGGCCAAGTCGAAGAGGCGGCAGAGGCGCCTGCTCGCGAGCCAACACCACTGGAAGGCGAGCCCCCGGCCGAAGAAGCACCGGAAATAGTCGTTGCTCCCGGGCCGGGCGGCATCATGATCGCTTCTCAGGACCGCGAGGCGCTCGACGAGTTCGAGGCGCTCCTGCTCACACTTGCCGAGCAGTTGCAGGCTTCGGGACCACGATTCACGGTCTTCTATCTCAAATACGCCAAAGCCGACCGTGCCGCCGAGTTGCTGCAAGAAATCCTAGGTGGCGGCAGCAGCGATGCCTCGGCAGGCGGAGGTTCGTTGCTAGGCGACCTTGCCGGCGCGGCCTTGGGCGACAGCGGCGGCTTGCTCGGATCGCTACTCGGCATGGGCGCCGACGGAGGCGGGGCCATTCTTTCCGCCGGCGCGGTTTCCATCTCGGCCGATGCTCGGCTCAATGCCTTAGTGGTTCAAGGCTCGGCCGAGGATCTGGATACCGTCGAGCAATTGCTGCAAGTCATCGACCAGGAGGCGAGCCCGGAAGACGTTCAAACGGTGGCCCCGCCGCGGCTGATCCCCGTTTATTACAGCGACGCCAACGAAATCGCCAGCGTCGTACGGCAAGTCTACAGCGACCGCATTCGCGGTGGAAATAACGCCCAGCAGCGGCAACCCTCGCCCGAAGAGTTCATCCGGGCCTTACGCGGTGGCCGTGGTGGCGGAAACAGCCAGCGCAGCCGCGAAGAAGAGCAGCAGCAAATTACCGTAGGGGTCGATCCGCGCAGTAATGCGCTTATCGTTTCGGCCCCTGACCCGCTTTTCGAGGAAGTTAAGGCCTTGGTACAACAACTCGATCAGGCCGGCACCGAGTCGAACCAGGCCGTCGAGGTCGTTTCGATCAAACGCGCCAGTCCCGAGTTGGTGCAGAAGGCCCTGGCTTCAATCGTGGGATCTCAAGTGAAAACAAGCACATCGACCGTAAATGAGCAGCGCAGTTCGGCAACAAGTGGTTCTACGAACTCGTCGGACTCTGGCGACGCGCAGAATCGCGGGCCGACACCAGAACAAATGCAGGAGCAGATTCGACAACGCATCGAGTTCTTTAACGCACTACAAAGAAACGGCCAGTCGGGCACACGCGACAGCGGCCGACGCGGATTTCGACCAGGCGGATTTGGCGGCGGTTCGCCCGCCGAGGGTGGGCGCGGTCGCTAGTACTACCGTCGCGTTTGGTCATTTTAGCGGGTGGCCGCGGGTTCGGCAGTGATACCTGCGCGCGACGGCTTGATGCCTTCGCCGCCAATCCGACCAGGCAAGGACCTGCGCGATTTCTGGTTCGTGGATAATGACGAGCCCGCAGAGCAGGCGTCGGACTTCCGGCACCGTAAGCGGGATGAGGTCGCCTGCGGTTCGCTTTTTTTCTGATGCGGTAGTGATTCTGACTCTGCTCGAACGACCGACAGGAAGGCATGCGCGAACATCGAGAGCGTGATGTGGCGGTACCAACCCGTCCAACTGCGGACTTCATACTCGTTCAAGCCGGTCTCTTGTTTTGCTCTGCTCGAAGCACTCTTCGATCGCCCAGCGTGAGCCGGCGACATGTACTAACGCTGCCAGTCGCGTGCCTTTTTTGGCGTGTGTGAAATAGTACGCCCGTTCCTCGGGATCCTTCAGCGAACGGCGCACCAACAAGCCTTTGCGCTGGCCATGCTCCGTGGCAGTTCCGAAGGGAATGAAGACCCATTCGTAAAGTCGCTCGCCTTTGGAACCGGACCCGCAACTGAGTTGCTTCCACTTTCGCTCGGGGATCTCTTGTACGTGCGCGTCGACGCGGTCGTAACTGCCGCGCAGAAACAAACGCTGCTGGCACGAGACGGCGACGACGTAGCCAAACCCGTGTTTTTCGAGGAGCCGACGGAACTTCGAGTCGCTGCCGTAGATTTCATCGGCCGTCACCCAGCTTGCCGGCAGCCCGTCATCGAAGGCGCGCTGGAGCATGCGCCGCGCGATCGTGGGCTTGGTGGCGAACGTGGTATCCGCGGGGATGCCGGCCTCCTCGCAGCGAGTGCGGTCGTCGATCCAACTCTTGGGAAGGTAGAGTTCGCGATCGATCAGCGCGTGGCCCCATGGGCTGCGATAAGCCAGGAAGACTCCGATCTGAGAGTTCTCGATGCGGCCTGCCGTGCCGGAATACTGCCGCGACACGCCGGCCGACTTGTCGCCCTTTTTCAAAAACCCGGTTTCGTCGATAAAACAGGACACCTTGCGAGTCGCCCAGATGCTCCACGACGTAACGCTGCAAATCATCACGAACATCATCTGCATCCCAGCGGGCGCGGCCGAGCAGGCGTTGAAACCCATGGGGTGTGTCGGCGCCTACGCTCTCGGCAAGCTGCCAACTGTTCTTGCGACCCACTTGCGCCAGCAATCCACGCAGGTAATCCTCCGCGCGCTAGTGCAGTTCGCTATGAGAAAACCGCGGTCGGAGCCGATCCATCAGCCCGCCGAGCCGCTCCTTCCAATCCGAAACCAACGAAGATTCGAGCATCCTTGCCCTCCGTGAAACGCGACGGAAGGATACTCGAATCACGAAAATCAAGGAAGCGCGACTGTTGTACTATCTGTGCGCGGCGCGTGGTGCCACCAAAGAAAATGCCAAAAAATGTGGCGTGTATCAGGCTCCATTAAGCATGGTCGTCGGGCCAAGTAGCGCAGCGAAAGAAGTTGATTTGCAAAAAAATGTGGCCGTGCTCAGCGACGCCCAAGCTCAACGTTCCGCATAGGCAATGTCTCTAGAAAAAATGCCTTCATCGACGCCGGCGCACGACGAATCGCATGACGGCGGAATAACGTTGGTTGGACATGTGGCACCCGGTAAAATGAATCGCCATTGTGCCGGTCTGCTTCTTCCGTGTTGGCCCTCCGCTTCGATGGCGCACGACGTTCAATTCTACTTGGCCGGTCGAAGTCGACTTGAGACGTCGCCTCCTTTTTCTGTTCGATATCGGGTCGCGGGAGTTTCGCTGCAACTCGTCGAAGTCTGCTGCTAATTTCGATTCGTTTTCACTTCCTTTCCACTAGTTGTGCACTAGCAATCCCCGGCTCGCGGCAATGAACGGCGAAGCGGCACAGGTTGCGCCGTCGGTCTGGTGGTTTAGGGCTGGCGAGGCGCAACCGCATGTGTTTTCCGTCGGCTCCGGATCGCGAGCGGGGCTAGTCAAGAATATCGATCCGGGTTTACCTGGAGATGCCGTAGGCGCCAGTGATCAACTCCCACAACCAGGTTAGCCAATGACAGCGGTAGTCATGGTCGAACTCTCCACTCCCACGCTGCGGGAAGCGGTTCTGCTCCTCGGTGCGTACGTGGGGTGTTTGCGCGCCTGGCAACGTCGAACTGGTCATCTTGTCGTATTTTTTCCCGTTTTCGCGAGTTTTCGCGGGCGCGGGTTTTTTTGTGTGTTCCCTTTTTCTTCCTTTGTGAAAGGAGTTTTTGATGTCTCCCACCATGTTTATTAGCGAGGAGTACGAAGACCTGGCGGCCGACGTGGAACTGCGCACTCGCCGCGATGAGCCGCTTTGCGGTCCGACGTCGCGCGATCGGCGCAATCGCAACGCCCGCTTCGATCGGGGCAAGGGCGGCAAGGCCAAACTGTTCAATGGGGCGCACTTGCGTCGCAAGAATCGGCGGACTTGGTAACGCTTATTGGTTTGACGCGCGTACTGGCAAGCGTGCCCCGTGACATCCGAACAACCGGCTCTGGTTGACCATCGGTGATGCACTTGGGCGACTTCGTCAGCGGCCGAGTCGTTAAGTGAAGTCATGGCTAATTCGTAGCGGAATCGAACGAGTGACTCCCAACCACAACACGTCGTACGAAAGGCGCGGTAGGTGACTCCCAATCTTCAGAGCGATCGAAGCGCACGCGAACCCAGCGATGACTCGGGAGCGATGAAAGTGCGCGCCGGCGCGGTTCGTCGGGGCGGGTTCAAATGATTTTGGAAACCGATTTTTTCGCCGGGTGTGGCGTATGACTGGCGAAACAAAATACTTGCAGTGGTCTTTCGTACAGAATAATGTGCTTAATGGAGAAGTAGTGAAAGTGTTTTACTCAGAGCTTCGTTTAGTGTCGTCGAGACGCCGTTAGACAAATCATTGCAATGGAGAAAAGAACCAGTTAATGTCCAAACTGGAGGAATAGCATCTGCAACTAATGATCTCAGTTGCCGACTGTTCCTCGGGTAAAAAATTGCAATCGCGAATTGATAGAGATAAGTTGCATTTTGGAGGGATAGAGCTTTGGAAAGTCAACATCGGCGGCTCGCAGTTAGAAGAGTACAGCAAGGCATGTAGATCTGCAGAGAAGACGGTCAGGTGTCGTCCCTCTTTGGATCTCTTTGCCTTCGGGCAGTTGTTTTTGGCTCGTTCGTTTTCTCACGTTCACTCAACCTTATAAACCGCACGTGACTCACACCCACATCAGGAGAATGACCATGTCCGTTACC
>JAGQOS010000028.1 GCA_020427265.1 Planctomycetales bacterium | reverse complement strand
CTGATCGCTTGTATGGAGATAACCGGGGATCCCGCATTCCGTTTCGTGGTCCCGTGTTTTGACGTTGAGTTCAACTCTGCCCGTGCCTGAACCGTGGGAAATGGTCAACCAGTGATGTCACGTCAACGGAAGTTATTGTTGATCGTTCCTGTCTGTGTCCTGCTGCTGGTGTCGCCAGCTGCAGCAGCCGGGGAAGCACAGCCGCCCTTCTACGAAGACGCGGTTCAGAAGCTGTTCCAGTCGAAATGCACCGAGTGCCATGACACGGCCACGAAAGAAGCCGGCCTCGACCTCAGCACTCCCCGGGGCATTCTGCGGGGAAGTGATTCCGGGAGGGTCGTGCTGGCGGGGGATGCGAAGGGCAGCCAGCTGCTGGAGATGATTGAGTCCGGCGAAATGCCGCCCGATAAACAGGACCGTCTGACGCAGGAGCAGTTGGAAGTCGTCCGCGACTGGATTGCCGGGGGAGCGAAAGTTCGAGACACCGCCCGCATTGGCCCGGATGTCACCGGAGACGATGTCATCCCGCTGCTCTACCTGCGGTGCGTCGTCTGCCATGGCGAACGCGAGAAGAAGGGTGGACTCGACCTCCGCACCCGGGAGTCCATTCTGAAGGGCGGTCAATCCGGGCCAGCCTGTGTTTCCGGCGACCCGGCTGCCAGCCTGATCGTCCGGCGGGTGCACTCGGGAGAGATGCCGCCGAAGCGTGAACTCGTCAATGTCAGTGTCAAACCCATGCCCGAGAGCGAACTCAACAAGCTCCGGCGATGGATCGAACTTGGCCTGCCGGAAACTCCTGCGGATGAGCAACTGGACGGCCCCGGTGACACGGTTTCCGCTGAAGACCGCGCGTTCTGGGCCTTTCAGCCGCCTGTACGTCCCCCTGTGCCCCGCGTGCAGTCAATAGATCAGATTGTTAATCCGATCGATGCATTCATCCTGCGAAAACTGGAAAAGCATGGATTAACGCTGACAACGGAAGCCAAGAGGGGCACTCTGCTGCGTCGGGTTTCGTTCGACCTCACCGGCCTGCCTCCGACTCCCGCGGAGCTGGACCAGTTTCTGCATGATAACCGCCCGGACGCTTACGCAATCGCTGTCGACCGCCTGTTGAATTCGCCACGGTATGGCGAACGCTGGGGGAGGCACTGGCTGGATGCGGCGGGCTATGCGGATTCTGAAGGAGCACAGAATCAGGACCGCGTACGACACCACATGTATCGCTACCGCGATTATGTCATCCGGTCGTTCAATGCCGACAAACCCTATTCGCAGTTCCTGATTGAGCAGCTGGCCGGAGATGAACTGGCCCGCTACAGCAATCACGAGGCCATCACTCCGGAGATATACGAGGACCTGGTCGCTACCGGGTTTCTACGGACCGCGCCAGACCGCACCTTCGCCGGCATCACGAATTTCGTGCCCGACAGACTGGAGGTGATTGCGGATGAAATGGACATTCTGGGTTCCGCGGTGATGGGGCTGACTTTGAAATGCGCCCGCTGCCACTCCCACAAGTTCGATCCCATTCCACAGCGGGATTACTACCGGCTGACGGCCATCTTCAAAGATGCGCTCGACGAACACGACTGGCTGAGTTCGGACGGAGGACGATCGCTGCCGCACGTGCTCCCGGAGGAACGCCGCGCGTTCGAGCAGCGAATCCGCCAGCTCGATCAGCAGCTGACGACTTTGCGGTCAGAGCTTGGCCAGGCCGCTGAAGAGGCAAAACCCGCCATTGAAGAGCGAATCAGACAGGTCGAAGCCGAGCGACCGCGGGAGCCCCGCATCAGGGCGTTGTGGTCGCGGGGAACGCCGTCGCCCACCTGGATTCTGAAACGGGGTGACTACCAGGCTCCCGGCCGCGCCGTGGGACCGGGGGTGCCGGTCGTGCTGACCTCCGGTAATGATCCCGACCCACTGTCCCGGCTGATTTCGCAGGCAGCGGCAGACCGGGCGAGGCAGACTGGTCAACCGTCTGTCTCGCCCACATACCGTCGACTCGCCTTTGCTCAGTGGCTGACACAGCCCGATCACCCGCTGACCGCTCGCGTCATGGTCAACCGTATCTGGATGCACCACTTCGGGCGGGGCCTCGTCACGACACCTGCCAACTTTGGTAAAGCCGGCCAGCCACCCACGCACCCCGAACTGCTGGACTGGCTGGCCAGAGAGTTTGCCGAGACCGGCTGGAGCATGAAATCGATGCACCGGCTGATGGTCACGTCCCGTACGTATCGGCAGAGCTCTTTCGCATCTGCCGCCGCGTTAGAGCGCGATGTCGATGGCGGGATGTATTCGCGCGGGCAGGCGAAGCGGCTTGAAGCCGAAGCCATTCGCGATACTCTGCTGTATGTTGCCGGCCGGCTGGACGAAAGACGTTATGGCCCGGCGGATGAAGTTGATGTTCGCGAAGACGGGCTGGTCACTTCGCGGCCGACCGGGAACAGCTGGAGACGCAGTATTTATGTGCTGCAGCGTCGCACCCAGGTGCCCACCCTGCTGGACAGTTTCGACTTTCCTCAGATGGGACCGAACTGCATTCAGCGGAACCAGTCGCTGGTCGCCACCCAGGCCCTGCACATGATGAACGACAGCCTCGTGCATCGACTGAGCGGCGATTTCGCTGACCGCATGCTGGCGGAGGGCAGTTCTGATTTCGCCGCTCTTGTGACGCGGATTTATCGTCATGCCTTTTCCCGCTCCCCGGATGCCGCGGAGCTGACGGTCGGGCTGACCGCTCTTGAGGAACTTTCCCGGCGGTGGCAGACAGCGCATCCGGAACTGGCCGCTGAGGCCGTGCTGCAGAAGGCGACTGCGACTTACTGTCACGCGGTCTTCAATCTTGCTGAGTTCGTCCATGTGGAATAACTGTGAGACAGGACCGTTGATGAATTCGCAATCCGTGGGAATTCCCCGCCGCAGTTTCTTCCAGTCGATGGCAGCCGGACTGAACGGGGCTGCGCTGACGTATCTGCTGGGGCGAGAACTTCCCGCAGCCGACAGGCCACAGCGTCATCGGGAAGCCTCCGCCACCTCGGTGATTCACCTGTTTATGAACGGTGGCCCCAGCCAGATGGATCTGTTCGATCCCAAGCCCGAGCTGGACCGGCATCACGGCAGCGATTTCTTCGACAGGATCGCCGGTGAAGTCGAGTTTCCTGAGCAGGCCGGCTCCCTGATGCGCAGCCCGTTTGATTTTCGCCGCCACGGTGAATCCGGCATGTGGGTCTCCGAAGCGATGCCCCATCTGGCGACTCAGGTCGACCGGATCACAATGATTCGGTCGATGCACACGACGAATCTGACTCATGAACCCGCGCTGTACAAGTTCCATTCCGGGACGGAGTTCACGGGGCATCCGTCGCTGGGGTCGTGGATTTCGTACGGACTGGGCAGCGAGAACGAGAATCTGCCGGCCTATGTCGTGCTGGACGATCCTCTCGGGCTGCCGGTCAACGGCATCGACAACTGGCAGGCCGGTTTCCTCCCCGCCGTGCACCAGGGCACGCGGTTTCGCGCCACCGGTTCACCGGTTCTGAATCTGCACCGCGATTACGAGCAGCCCGATGCGGTGTCTGAATACGAGCAGGACCTGATTTCGCGGCTCGACCGGAGCTTCGCCGCCAGCCGCCCCCACCAGCCGAATCTTCAGTCCCGCATTGCGACGTATGAACTGGCCTCCCGCATGCAGCTGGAAGCCGCCGAGGCACTTGATCTGGCGCAGGAAACGGAGTCGACGCTGAAACTGTACGGCATCGATCAGCCGGAAACCGAATCCTATGGCAGGCGTTGTCTGATCGCCCGGCGGTTGATCGAGCGGGGTGTACGGTTCGTGCAGCTGTTTATCAACGGCCAGATCTGGGACAACCACAGTGCAATCGGTTCCTCGCTAAAGCAGGCCTGCGACCGAACAGATAAGCCGGTGGCCGGCCTGCTGCAGGATCTGACGCAACGGGGCCTGCTCGACCGGACGCTGGTTGTCTGGGGAGGCGAAATGGGGCGCCTGCCGATTGCTCAGCTTCCTGCCGACAAGGACGAACGCAAGGCGGGCCGTGACCATAACAAGAATGCCATGGTCACGTGGCTGGCTGGCGGCGGTGTGAAGTCGGGTTTCGTATTCGGCGAAACGGACGAACTGGGCATGAAGGCCGTCGACAACCGCATCAGCGTCACCGACTTTCACGCCACGCTGCTGCATCTGCTGGGAATCGACCATAAAAAGCTGACGGTTCGGCACAACGGCATCGATCGCCGCTTGACCGACGTGCATGGCCACGTGATGCACGACCTGCTCGTTTAGCGCGGAATCTTCAATAGCCTCGGTGGCCGCGTGTCGGCTTCCAAAAGCCACGGCGTTCGCTCGGCGAAGTATTCGAGCAGTTCGCCATTCTCACGCCCCGACATTTCGCGCGCCCACACAATGCGCGAAGCGTCGATATCCGCCGCATTGTAGACCCACTCCTGGTTGGGATCGTGGTCGTTCGCATAACGGACAACGACCAAATGGCTGCCCGGTGTCGCCAACAAGCCGGCGGTAATTTTATCTCGCTGCCAGGCCCAGGCCGTAGGCGAACGAGAATCGACCTGACTGCTCGCAGCGCTGGCCACGTGTGTCGCATATCGCAGCGTGGCGAAGCCGAAGAAGACAAGCACGACTCCCACGGCCAACCGATGCCCAATGTGCCTGCCGCGGCTGCGCCAGGCATGCAGCACGCGCAGGCCTTCAATGATCAGCAGGATGAAGGCGGGCATGATCGGCGAAAGGTAATGCGGCAGAAACCACGTAACGCCGAGCGTGGCGAGCAGTACGGCGGCGACGATCGAACCCGCTATGCGCACACTGCGGCGCCGAAAGACGCACGCAGCGGAGGCGAGCGGAATCGAAAGCGCCAGCCCGAGCAGGAAACTCCAACTATGCAGCCACATTCTCGCCCGCTGCGAGGCGAAGCCGGCAAACGTCTGCTGCGCATGATGCCACTCGCGCGTATTTTGTACGTAGAATTCGCGCATCACGCGATGGCGATACTCCGGTTCCGGCCGAGGCTGCTGCCACACGAAAATTGGACTGATGTTGTATTGCGCTTCGTGCACTTGATAGGGCAGGCGAAACCAGTCTCCGGTTACGCACTGGTTGTAGTAGGCCATGCCGCCGGCCATCAGCGCAAGCCCAACCGAACCCGGTAAAACAAACTGCTGCAACCAGGCGCGCAAATTCGTTGTGCGCTGCCGAATGATGGCCGCCAGCAACCAGCCGCCGACGACCAGCGACACGATCAAACCTTCAAACGGACGCCCGTTGGCGAGCATCGCTACACCAGAGATCAGCGCCAGGGTGTCGCGCACTCGCGGTCTTTTCGTCAACCGCGCAGCGGCGCCTAAGACCAACGCGCCGCCGGTCATCGGCGCGGCGCCGCCCCAATAGCCATAGCCCCATACTGACGCGATCGTAGGGTGCACGGCAACGATCAATCCACCCAACAGCGCCCAACGCGGTGGCGCGAAGCCGCGCAACATCCAGCACGACGAAACCGCGGCTAGGGACGTCGCGATCCACACTCCGACAATCGGGCGCCCGTCGATCAGGCTACCGAGCGCGAGAAAGAATCCTTGCAGTGGTTGATATTTCGACGCGTAGCTCGGTTGCTGCAGGATGTGGAAACTCTCGAAATGCCGCCACATCGGATGGACCGGATTCGCGAGCCGGCCATGCGCGAAGGTGTCGCCGGCGAGCAGGTAGCTAAATTCGTCGTGAATCGCCGGCACGGGCGGACGCAAACAACACGGTACGATGACCGCGATCGCGGCGACCGTGGCGCACAACGCCATGGCGATGAACGGTTTACGTGCACAGCGCCCGGTCAACCGCGCGCAGCGCACGATGAGCGGCGAACGCCCAGCAGACGCCGCCACGGCCCAAACCGCGATCGCCACGATCCCCAGCACCTGAATGAGTTGGCCAATAAGCATAGTCGCGCTGGGGCGAGATTCGTTCGTGCGAAATGATTCCCCATCCAACGTAGTTGGGACCGGTGAACGGAACAATGTTGTAAAGGCAAGTTTACAGTCACACAGTAAAGCCTGCTTTACACTCTAAGTTGTTTCGTGCCAATAGTTTGACATCATTTTTTGTCACATCTAGACTTCACGTTGAGCTTCAAAATCAGGAGCGCTGCGCGCGGGTTGCGCGCGGCGATTTGTGCGAGCGCGTTGGCGCGTCTCGGCAACCATTTATACGAGGGAGATATTGCGTTGAGCCTTCACGCAAAGAAGCGTTGGCAACTCGCCAATCGTCGTCGTTCCAATACTCGCCGATCCTCGGCGCTCTCGCGCGGCGCGGATTGGGAGTTGCGATTCGAACCACTTGAACGCCGCGACCTGTTAGCCAGCGACGCAGTGCTTGCCGCCGGTGCGCTTTCGTTGACCGACAACGTCGGCGGCGGCGAAGTGAATACGGTGAGCGTCGAGTTCCTGTCGGTCATGGGAACGCCAGTTGTTCAATTGACCGATGCGGCCGGCATCACGCCCGACGGCAATGAGTTCGCTGTCGTCGACGCGAATACTGTGCAGTATGCCACGGCCGACGTCACGTCCGGGCAGATTGATGTGATGACAAACGCCGGTGCGGATTCAATCACACTGGTGAATAGCAATTCGCTGAATCTTGATATCGATGGCGGCGGCGACAGCGATTCAATTTCGCTAGGCAGCGGAGCAGTCCTCACCGGGTCCGTCGATGGCGGCGCCGGCGTCGACACATTGAGCCACGCAGATGGCGCCAACACTTGGAACATCACCGGAGCGGATAACGGCACGGTGACTGATGTCAGTGGTGGTTTCACGAACGTCGAGAATCTGACAGGTGGCGCAGGCGATGATGATTTTTTGATCGCCTCCGGAGCCTCCTTGACTGGCGATATCCTTGGCAATGGAGGGAACAATTCTCTTTCGCAAGCCGATGGCGCGAATAGTTGGGCGATCACCGGAGCCAATGCGGGAACCGTTACTGACCTGGGCGGCAGCTTTGCTTCGATTCTGACGATTGGCGGCGGTGTCGGCGTCGACTCGCTTTCTGGCCAGAATGCAGTGAACAACTGGAGCCTTTCCGGTGGCGGTTCTGGAATGATCTCGGGCGACGTGATCTTTACGGGTATGGAAGACCTGCAAGGCGGCAGCGACATCGACTTCTTTACGATTGCAGGAAGCCACACGGGAAACATCGCTGGCGGTGATGGCGGCGACTTTATCTCCCTGCAAGGCGGCGCCATGCTGATCGGATCGGTCGACGGAGAAACCGGCAGTGATTCGTTGAGTCATGTCAGCGGCGCAAACACCTGGAACATCACCGGCGCTGATAGCGGCACGGTAACCGGAGTAAGTAGTGGATTTTCGGACATTGAGAATTTGACGGGCGGCAATGCGAGCGACGACTTTGTCATCGGCTCGGCAGGCTCGCTCTCGGGCAACCTAAGCGGCTGGATCGGCGCCGATTCGCTTTGGCAAGCCGACGGGACCAATAGCTGGAACCTGACTGGCAGCGATTCGGGCACGGTGACCGATCTGGGTGGTTCGTTCTCATTGATCGAATCAATCGGCGGTGGAACCGGAACGGACACGCTGACCGGAGACAACGTCGCCAGCACTTGGAGCGTAACCGGAAGCGGCGGCGGAACAGTCGGCAGCCTGGCGTTCACCGGCATGGAAGACCTTGTTGGCGGCTCGGCAGTCGATACGTTCAACATTTCCGACAATCATACGGGCGACGTATCCGGTGGCGATGGCAGCGACATCTTCGCTTTCACCGGCTCGGCCGTTTTGACCGGATCGATCGACGGCGGAGGCCTCGTTTCGGATACTGACACGCTCGATCTTTCCGGATACGGATCGAGCGTCGGCGTTTCGCTGACCGGCGCGGGAACGATTAAGGGCTTCATGGGAACGACGCCGGTGGCCTCGGGTGGTTTCGACAACATCAGTAACCTCGACGCGGCGGGCAAGCTGAGTTCGTTCACCGGGTTGAATGCCAATTCGAAATGGGTGATCGATACGAAAGCCGGAACGACGACGTATACAAGCGGCATGAAGTCGATCGACATTTCGGGAACTACCGATCTGAACGGCGGCACGGCGAACGACGATCTGACGATCGACTTCTCGGGCGGCGGCGCGATTCCAAACGTGTTTGTCGATTTCGATGGTGGCGCGGGGCCCGACGATTCGGTCACGATCACCGGCGGTTCGTTCGCCACAGTCACGTACAACGCGACCGGGCCGGACGACGGCAAGATTAATCTAGGTGGGTTCGGCACCGTGTTGTTCGATGGCCTAGAGCCGATCGATATGACGGGGAGCACGGCGACCGACTTCATCTTCAACCTGCCGGCCGATGGCAACGACGCAAAGCTTTCGGACTTGGGTGGCGGCATGTCGCGGCTGGAAAGCACCAACGCGACGTTTGAACTGATGGACTTCACGAACCCGAGCGGCTCGATCACGATCAACGGCGGCGCAGGTGCCGACAATATTTCAGTCGCTTCGCTTGATCTGACCTACGGCGGTGATCTGATCATCAACGACGACGCCGACGGGGCCAAGATCTCGCTCGACGGCAAGCTCTCTATCGATGGCAAGCTTGTCGTAACGGCCGACTTGATTGAGTTGAACACTGGTTTCATCGAGTCGATGGGTGAACAAGTTTTCAACGGTCCGGTCCTCTTGGGACCACCTACGATTGTGATGGGAACGAACTTTGGGGCTGGCGAAAACATTACGTTTGCCGACACGGTGGATAGCACGGGAACAGCCACGGATCTGCGTCTTTTCTCAGGTTTTGCGGCAGCAGTCCTCTTCAAGGCCGACGTCGGCGGCAGCGGCGCTCTCGCGGAACTCCTGGTCGAATCGGGAACACTCGCTACCAAGTCGATCACTACGACTGGCAATGTGAATCTGGATTCAGAAAACGAAATAACGATTGACGGAGCGGTTGATGCCGGTGTCGGCAACATTCGAGTGAGGGCCAATCTCGACAACGTCGGCGCGGAAAACCTGACGATGGCGGTTGGATCGTCGCTGACGACAACCAACGAGTCGAAGTTCGCGATTACGCTTTCCGCAGACGGCATCGGCGATGTTGTATTGCGATCCGTATCCGCGGGCACAGCGACTGGGCGAGTCGTTATCGACGCGGGAGGGGCAATTCTCGATGGCGACGTGGGAACGGGAATCAACATTACGGCCAACAACGCTCGTCTGTCCGCCGGAACAGTCGGTGCCGCTGGCGCGGGCGGGCGGATCAATACGAACATTGCCAATGTCGAGGCTGCGACGACCACAGGCGGCGTTTTCTTGCGCAACAATGCCGCCGATTTAACCGTGGGTGGACTGATTGACAAGACGGGCAACCTCAACGGCATTTCCGCTGCCGGCCCGGTCAACCTGAATGTCGGTGGCAAGCTGAACGTGATCGAAGATATCAGCGGCAGCGAACTGACGATCACGACCGGAGAAACGGCGCCGGCGAATGCGGACGACGACTTGCTCATCGGACCGGGCGTTGCGGTTACTTCCAACACGGCGAATATCACGCTCAACGTGGCCGATGATTTCTCGCTCGATGCGACCGCTTCGATCAATTCGGCCGGGAGTGTCACGATCAACGTCGATGCCGCGGGAACGGACAACGACGCGGCCGGTTCGACCGTCGATTTCGACGGTTCGGTGACCGCAACGCTCACCAGCATCAACGGCGGCGAAGACGACGACACGTTCAACATCCTGCCGAGTTCCACTTCGCCGTTCGATATCGCCGGCGATCTGCCGACGTCCTTCCCCGGCGACGTGCTGGTCGTCGACAACTCCGGGCTCACGAGCCCGCCGACACTGACCATCGGCGGCATGCAGGGATCGGGAACCTACTCCTTCAACGCGCCGGATACCGAACAGCCGATCACATTCACAAGCATCGAAGATGCAAACACCGGCGGCAGCGGGCCGTTCCATTTGGTGCTCGACATGTTCGCGGCCGGGTTCCAGGACGGCGGCGGCGATCTAGTCGAACTTTCGCGTAGCGGCGCCGATTTGGTTGTCGACGTGAACGGCGGCAATGTCTTTACCGGGGCGAATGCCGATGTTCTCTCGTTCACGCTTCTCGGCTCGACCGACGACGACACGCTCCGCGTGAACGAAACGGCGAGCGGGTTGCCGTCGTTCGCCGGCACATCGCCCGATGCGAACACACATACGAACCAGGCATTTTTGGATACGGTTGGCGGCGCAGGGATCGGGCCGACGAATGTCGGCATCGGCCTGGTCGGTGGCGCGGGGGGCGCTACCGACCGGTTGGAGATGAACTTCCTCACATCGCAAGACGTGAGCTACTTCTCCGACAACGACACGGCGGCCAATAGCGGCGTCGTGAACGTCGATGGTGAGTTTACGCTGTCGTTCACAAGTCTCACGCCGATGAGCTTTACCGGAGCGGGCGGATCGCTCGCGATCGACGCTTCGAGCACACCAGCCACATCGACGATCACGATCAGCGAAGGTGTGGCGGCAGCCGACGGCGTTTCGCGCGTGACCGGCAACGGCGGCTTCGAAACCGTCGATTTCAGCGGCTTCGGCTCGCTTTCGATTCTTGGCGGTGGCGGCGCGGCGGAAACGATCAACCTCGTCTCGCTCGATTCGGTCTCGCCGCCGACGTCGGTCGTGCTTGACGGCGATAACACGACCGATACCGACAATTCGGGCGACACGCTGCGCGTGCAATCGACACCATCGGGTGTTGCCGTTACCTTGCGCGGCGGCGGCGGCAACGACGCCTTCAATATCTTCAGCACGAGTTCGAAGGTCGATGGCATTCAGGGAACGGTCAATGTCTCGCCGGCCGGCGATGAAGGCGGCGTGAACGACCGACTGACGATTATCGATTCGGCCGACGGGACGGCCGATACGGTCAACATCAACTCGACGACGATCGACGGCATCTTCGACTCGGGCAGCGGCACAGACGTTACCTACAATCCGGATAATCTCGATTCGGTCAGCGTAACGACCTCGGGCATGAGCGACACGATCAACCTCGATTTTCTCGGCCTGGGTGGCGCCGATATCGATCTGATTACTGTCAATGGCTCATCGGGGGCCGACGATTTCAACATCTTGTCCGACACATTTTCCGGCGCTACGACCAATCTGAACGGCAACGCCGGCGTCGACGAATTCATTTACGCGGCCGGCGCGTTCGTCGTGACAGGCAACATCGATGGCGGCACGGCGATCGACTCGATCGACTATTCGGCCTACTCCTTGGCACGCGAATTGACGATCGACGCGCTCGGCAGCGTCGACGGCTTCCAAGGTCGCGACACGAGCGCCGCAACGAGCCTGACCGGAACGTTCGACAACATCGACGACCTGATCGGCACCGGAGCCAGCGATACGCTGATCGGTCCCGATCTGCGCAACCGCTGGGATATCGATTCGACGAATAACGGCACGCTGATCGCCGACAACGCAGTCATCTTCGAACTGCTTGGTTATCCGGTCGAACCATCGCCTGCGGTGCTTCCCGCCCAGGAGTCACTGACCTGGACCAGTTGGGAAAATCTGATCGGCGCGGCGACCAGCGACGACTGGTTCGACTTGCGAAATGGAGCAGGGCTCTCCGGGTTTGTGGACGGCCGCGGCGGCGAAGACAGCCTCGACTACGGCGACTACAAAACGGCCATCTTTGTCGATCTGTCGGCTATTCCTGGCGCCGGTTTCCAAGGCGTCGCGACGAACATCGGCGGCGATATTGTAGCCGGTACGGGTGGCGGCAACGACGGCAGCAGCATTGAAAATGTGTTCGGCGGCGCCGGCAACGACAATGCGGGCGGCATGCCCGGCATCATCGGCGACCAGGACGGCAACATCCTGGGCGACGGTTTCGGCCACGACTTCCTGGATGGCCGCGGCGGCAACGATACGTTCCGGATGATTCCCGGCATCGACGCCAACATGGACGACATGCCCGATTCCGGCGCCAGCAGTCGCGATATCGTGATCGACATTGCCGGCAACGATACGATCGATTTCCTCAACGCCTTCCAGGCTGATTCGGTCATGGGCTTCGACGGCGCGATGATCGACATGGACCTGAACAACATTCCGCAAGACGTGCAATACTTTGGCGGCGCGCCCAGCTTTGTTGAGCTTCGCAAGATCGACCCGCCCCAAGGTCCGCTCGATCGCAGCCCGTTCGAAAACTTCGCCGGCAGCGCCTTCGCCGACCGCGTAGACATCGATCCCGAACCGTTTGTGTTGCGCAACGTGAACGGCCGCGAACCTGACATGGCGCCCGGCGACGTGATGCAGTTCGATGCGGGAGGCCAGTCGGTGATCGACACCGGTTTTTCCATCACGGCCGATGGCGTCGGAGTCGTAACTTATCAGAACTTGGAAACGATCATCGGCCAAAACCAGGCGCCGCGCGTCATCGACAATGGCGAAATCGGCTTCTATGAGAATTCGCCGGCCACGCCCAGCTTCCGCGTGCCCGATTGGATCACGGCGGTCGATCAGGGATATAACGGCGATTTCTCCTCGGGTCGTCCCGACGGCGATTTGAATACGGCCGTCTGGAATTTCGACGGGCTCATGCCTGGTCGTTATCGTGTATCGGCCACCTGGCCCGAAGTGCCGAACGCCCATGTCATTTCGAAGTCGGCCCTCTTCCGCGCGTATGATAACGATGCGGAGATCGCTTCGGCCACGGTCGACCAGTCGATCGCTCCGAACGATTTCACGACGCACGAAAACGGCCAGACGGCCGCCTGGGAAGTGCTCTTCGACATCGACATCAATTCGCATTACGCGGCGATCGAACTGGCGAATTCGCAGTCGGCATACGTCATGGCCGATGCGATCCGCTTCGAATTGCTCAGCACGAGTGGCCCCGAATTGACCGTTCTCGACGGCGATCGTCTCTTGAGCGACGGGGTTTCGACTGTCGTCATGGAAACCACGCTCGGCACGGCACTGGTCAAGTCGTTCACGATTCGTAATGACGGTGATGCCGACCTCGAAATCTTCGACGTGGTCCTTGTGGGTGACGACGCCAATTACACGCTCACGCCGCCCAATTCAACGACACTCGCCCCGGGCGAAGCGACGTTCTTTACCGTGTCGCTCGACGGACTCAACGCACTCGACATGGGCGATTTTCCCATCCAGGTGCAGATCGAAACTAACGATGCCGACGAAAATGTCTTCCAGAAAGCGCCGGCTGGCATTAACCCGCCCTCGTTTGATCTCGACTTGTTCAGCTTCGAATTGCGCAGCATCGTTTCGAACCGGTTGATTCTCGACGATGGCGATCCGGGTTTCACACTGTTTGGCGACTGGCTCGGCCCCGATGGCGACGGCTTCCAGGGCGATGACCGTTGGACGGTGGCCGATGGCGACGGCGAACGAGCCGTATGGCGTTTCGACGATCTCCCCGATGGCACATACCGCGTATCGACGACATGGCATACCCATGCCACGGCGCTGAGTCCCTCGGTTCCGTATCGTGTGCTCGACATCAATGGCGAACTGACAACCGTCTCCGTCAATCAGCAAATGGCGCCCGATGATTTCAGCGACGCCGGCGCGAACTGGGAAGACCTGGGAACGTTAGACCTGACCGGTGGATCGCTCATCGTCGAATTGCTCGACACGGCAACGCTCAACAAATCGATCGTGGCCGATGCCGTGCGGATCGAACGGATTTTCGATCCCGACATTCGCGTGCTCGACGGAGCCACGGAAGTAATCGACGACACGGGCCTGGTTCAGTTCGGCCCCACGTTGCCCGGACAACCGGTGACCAAGGTGTTCGACATCTTCAACGATTCAGCGACGAACTCCGTTGAGATCTCCGAGCCAGTTTCGCTGCCGGCCGGCTTTACATTGGTCGACACGTTCGGCTTCGCGCCAGACGGCACGCAGTCGATCCTTCTTGGCCCAGGAGGTTCGACCTCGATCACCGTGCGGTTTGAAGCGGGGTTGCCAGGTGTGGCGAGCGGCGAGATTTCCTTCCCCACGAATCTCGATCCAGACGAAAATCCGTTCAACTTCCGCGTTACTGGCGAAGCGAATCCGGCACGAATCATCGACAACAGCGATTCCAACCCCGAATTTGCACTGACCGGCGCTTGGGAAGGTCCCGATGGGCACGGGTTCCTGGGCAACGACACCTGGAAGGATGGAGACGGTTCCGGCGGAACTGCGACCTGGAGCTTTACCAACCTGCCCGACGCGTACTACCGCGTGTCGGCCACCTGGAAGGAAGAACCAACTGCCGGCGCGGCGACCAACGCTCCGTTTACCGTAACGATTTCCGGAAGCCCGACGGTCGTCGAAGTCGATCAGACATTGCCGCCCGACGACTTCGGCGATGAGAACGCGTTCTGGGAGGACTTAGGTGTCTTCCGCATCGTCGATGGCGTGGGCGCGATGACCGTGTCGTTAAGCGATCCGCTTTCGGCCAACGGCATCGTAATTGCCGACGCCGTCCGCATCGAAATGTTGGTCCATCCGGAGATTGAAGTTGAAGAGAGCGGCAACGTTCTCGTCGACGAGGTGAGCACGATCGATTTCGGCACGGTCGCCGTTGGCGGTTCAGCCGACGTTTCGCTCACGATCCGCAATTACGGAGTTTGGCCGCTGGCGATGGGAGATATCGTTCTGCCCGCCGGTTTCTCGATCTCGGTGCCCGGCAATTTCGACGTGCCAATTCCGGTCGACGGTTCACGCGTCGTCACGCTATCGCTCGACACATCGGCCGCCGGCATGTACAGCGGCACGGTGCGTCTGGCCAACGACGACATCGATGAGAACACATTTGACATTTTCGTACGAGGCCAGGTCGTCGACAGCGCCACGATCATCGACGACGGCGACATCGAGTTCGCCCAAACGTCGGGCTGGATCACGTCGCCAACGACCGGTTTTATGGGCGATGTGCGTTTCATCGAAGATGGCGCCGGAGCGGAAACTACAAGCTGGACCTTTACAGGCCTCACTCCCAATACGATCGTTCGCCTTTCGGCCACTTGGCCGGCGAACAGCGGGTTGGCGTCGAATGCTCCTTACACGATCTCCGGCATTGCGGGCGGCCCGACAACCGTATTGGTCGATCAGCGCATCGCCCCCAACGACTTCAGCGATGCCGGCGCCATTTGGCTCGACCTGGGCCTGCCGGTCCGCGTGGATGGCGGCGGGACGGTAACCGTTACGTTGTCGGACGATGCCAACGGCTGGGTGGTGGCCGACGCCGTGCGCCTGGAAACGTTGCCGATGCAACCCGAGATCGAAGTGATTGACGTGACCACGGCCAATGAAGTTTCCGATGGAACCGGGCTCGTCGTGCTACCCCCAACCAGCCCGGGAACTCCGATCACGCGCACCTTCGACGTGAACAACCTGGGCAACGCGCCGCTGAACCTGGCCGGCATTTCGCTCCCTGTCGGTTATAGCCTGGTATCGGGTTTCTCCATCAATCCGGTTCCTCCCGGATCGACCAGCACGTTTACCGTACAGCTCGATGCGGCGATCGGCGGCACGTTTGGCGGTCAAATCGCGTTCCATAACGACGACCTCGATGAATCGCCATTTAACTTCACGATTACCGGCAATGTTTCGCAGCCACTGCAAATCATCGACGACGGCGATGCCGGATTCTCGGCGCCCTCGTTCAGTTTGGCGCCTGGCCAAGGGTTCATGAACGACGTTCGCTACGCACCGGGCGCAAACAACGGACTCACAGCTACGTGGAACTTCGGAGGTTTGACACCGGGTGCAACTTACGAAGTTTTCGCCACTTGGACCCCGCAAGGCAACCGCGCCACGAATGCGCCCTACGAAATCTCGGGCGTGGTGGGCGGCCCCACAACCGTGCCGACGAATCAACGGCTCACGCCCGACGACACGACGGCGCTCGGTCGGCCGTTCGAATTGTTGGGCGCCTTCCAAACGACCGGCGCCTCGCTGACCGTGACGCTGGGCGACGACGCTGACGGCTTTGTGATTGCCGATGCGATTCTGGTTCGCGAAGTGACCGTGCCCGGCCCCGAAATCCACGTAACGCAAGGCGCGACAACGCTCAGTGACGGTGCTTCGCTTGTCGATTTTGGAACGACCATGCAGGGCACACCCGTGCCGCTTGTGTTCACGGTCTACAATATGGGAGGGTCGACACTCGAACTAGAATCGTCCATTTCGCTGCCGGCCGGGTTCTCTCTCGCCGCCAGCCTGGGCTCCACGTCACTCGCCCCTGGCGCCTCGACCACGTTCAGCGTGGAATTGTCGGCCGCAGCGGTCGGCTCCTTCTCGGGCCAGGTGGTGCTGGGCAATACCGATGCCGACGAAGGACCGTTCGAATTCTACGTCGAAGGCGTGGTCGAGAAAGCCATCACAATCATCGACAATACCGATGCCGGTTTCTCATCGAGCGGCTTTGTGTTCTTTTCCGGACAAGGGATCGGCGGCAACCTGGAATATGCCGCTGGCAACAACTCCGGTGATTCGGCGAGTTGGACCTTCAGCGGCCTGACACCGGGTGACATCTACGAAGTAGCAGCCACCTGGTCGCGACATCGCAATCGTGCGACCGACGCGCCGTATACCGTTTCCGGCGTGGTCGGAGGACCAACGACGGTCGACGTGAATCAAGAACAGTCGCCAGGGAGCTTCCACGATCAAGGGGTCGGTTGGGAATCGCTCGGCCTGTTCGAGGTCGACGGCGGCGGCACGCTCGTCGTTACACTCACAGACGATGCCAACGAATTTGTCATTGCCGACGCAATTCGCATCGAATTGATCGACGAACCCGAAATCGCCGTCGACGACGGCGTGCGCAACGTGCCCGACGGCACGGGTGTGGTGAACTTCGGTCCGCGGATCATGGGTTCCGCGCCGATCAAAACGATCACGGTCGCCAACCAAGGCGGCGCCGATCTGATCGTGCAGCCGATCACGATGCCCGCCGGCTTCCTGCTCGCTTCGCCCAACTTCGCGCCGAACACGATTATCACTCCCGGCGCAAGCCTGTCGTTTGACGTGCAGCTCGATACCACGTCGCTCGGCCTGCAAACCGGCCTGCTCGCCTTCGGCGATAATGATGCCGATGAGAGCCCCTTCGAGTTCACGCTCACCGGATTGGTTGTGGCCGATACCACACCGCTGATCGTCGACAATCTCGACGACGACTTCAGCCAAACGGGTTTCCTGCAATTTGACAATCAGGGTTTCGCCAGCAGCGTGCATTTTACAGCCGGCGACTCAACCGGCGACACGGCCACTTGGACCTTCTCGGGACTTCCCTCGGGAACCTATCGCGTTTCGACCACCTGGCACGCGCAAAGCAACCGCGCGACCGACGCCATGTACATGGTCTCCGGCATCACCGGCGGCCCCTTCGCCGTGCCGCCGATCAATCAAGAAACCTCGCCGCAGGCGACAGCCGGCTCGTTCCTCGATCAAGGCGTCTACTGGGTCGATCTCGGTGGACCGCACGCCTCGACCGGCGGCGACCTGACGGTAACGCTCTCGGACATGGCCAACGAATTCGTGATTGCCGACGCGGTGCGCATCGAGCGACTCGGCCCGCAGATGGCCTCGGCCGGCTTGGCGATTGATCATCGCAATCAGCCCGCGCTCACGTACGATCAGGTCGAACCCTTGCTGGCCGCTGCCATCGACCGCTGGCAAACCGTTGAGCCGGGAATGACCAATTACCTCTCCAGCGCGCAGGTGATCATCGGCGACTTGCCTGGGGCTACGCTCGGCTTGGCCTCGTTCAACACGCCCACGATCTGGATCGATTCGAACGCCGCGGGACACGGTTGGTATCTCGATGCAACACCCGCATTCGACGAAGAGTTCGGCGGAGGCATGTCGATAGGAGGACGCTACGACCTGTTGTCCGTGCTCACACACGAGCTCGGACATTTGCAGGGCTTGCGAGATGTGGATGTGGACCATGCCCACGGCGGTTTGCTGGCCGGTTCGCTCGACGCGGGTGTCCGTTCCACGTTGGCGCCCCATTCCACGTTCTCCAGCCTTACGAACGAAATTTCCACGAACGCCTCGCCTCGCCTGGGGCGGCTTGCAGCGATCAATCTTCTCGGCGATCCACTTCACTCTGATTCGATCCATGACCGGATCATGTCGCGATGGAGCGACGAACGCCGCGAGGCGAGTCGCCTTGACGCGACGACGGATGACGGCAAGATTCGTTCGTATCGCGAAGTAATGCAATCGGTCGAATTGCCGTCGATCGCCGCGGTCAATGCCGACGACGAAGGCCAGGACGAACCGACCTATGAACGATCGGTCGACGAACTGATGAGCGCCTGGGAAGAACTCGATCGAACCGACAACGCTTAGTTCGAGTCGAACTTAACTGGTGCATTTCCGGCGACGTTTTTGCGAGTATTTCCCGACGAAACGACGCGACACTTTCGTTAGATGCGCTCTAGCCAGCCGCTGCAATGCAAAATAGCATCAGTTGGTGAGAACGGCTTCCTTCGAATCGGTCTTCGGCAATCCGGCCAAGCTAGAGGCCAACTCGCCCGCCGTCGGATTGTTATCCAGCGACGAAGCGCATAACGAGTGGAACCGCTCGGCTTCACGGCGAAGCTGCCCTTCGCTGGCGAATCCCAAGTCGATCAAAATCTGCGTCAGCGAAGGTGTGTTGTCGGCTTGTTCCTTGAGCAACAACGCCAGGTCGGTTTCGGTCAGGAAGCCAAGCTCAATCGCTAACTCGCCAAACGGGCGCGGGTCGAGCGCCTGCTGGTCGAGGATCCTGATCACCTGGTGCATCGTGAGTCGCTTTCGTTCGATCGCCAAACTGCCGAGCTGAATGCTAGCGCGATGTTGGTATTCCAACGCATCGACGAGTTGGACAGCCGAAATAACGCCGCGTCGTACCAGATAGACATTGAACATTTCGTTTACTCTCCCGTGCCGACTTCGTCTGTCGTCGTTCGCGTAGCCCGCGATGTTGCAACTGCACGTACTTGTGCAACGTGCGTTCTGAAAAGTGTACGACGCAAAACAGCGGCGAAGCGTGAAATTCGGCCAAATTGTTGAAGGTGGCCCCCGCCGAATGCAGAACCGGCGCAGTCGGTCTAACCCGCGCAAGTCTGGCTCGCACAGACCGACGCAACCATTACTTTCCGTGCGGCCGACGTTGAATTGCTGCGGAATCCGTCACCGGACGAGTCGACTTCGATTCTGAAGCACCGTCGCAGCCGATAAACAGTGCCGAAGGGAGAACCGCATGAAAATTGTGGCGAGCGGCTTGATTCTCAGTGGCGGTATTGTTCAGGCAGGCGGCGTGTTCTTCGCGACGCTTCATCGACAGACGGCGAGCCCCACGTCGTGGTCGACCCTGGCTTTCGTGCTTTTGCTTGGCGTCTTGCTTTTGACTATGGGCCTGGCTTGCCTTCGCCTGGCCAGTCTGCCGCGCCATGGGCACTAGTCATGTTCGCCTTGCGTGTCGACGGCGCTGGGCCGCGCGAGGTTCAAATCGCTTATCGTCTCTCGCACGCGCTGCCGATGCTCTTCGGTGCAAGGGCCCAAGGGTTCGCTCACGACCTCGCGGCAAAGGCCAAGTTGAGCCAGACCGCACTTCAGCCCCAGCGTGACCGAGCGCTGCTCGCGGCTGGCGTCGTAGATGCAATCGAGTCGGGTCAGTTCCTCATCGAGCCGCTGCACCATGGCCTCGTCGCCGCGCGCCGCCGCTTCGTAGATGTCGACGAGCAAGCGAGGGTGCAAATTGGCGCCACCTGAAACGCCGCCGTGCCCGCCCAGCCGCACAGCGGCGGCGAGCAGCCGTTCGGGGCCAATCATCATGGTCCAATCCGCGCGAGGTTCCGCCGCGTGGAGCATCTGCTCGAAATTCTCAAGCTTGCCGCAACTATCCTTCAGCCCAACGATGTTCTCATGTTGCGTGCAGCGTCGTACGGTTTCGAAGCTCAGGTCAATCTTCGTGCAACTCGGCATATTGTAAAGCATCACCGGCAAAGGCGATCGATCCGCCAGTGCGAAGAAAAACCTTTGCACCTGAAGCTGATTCAACGGATGGTAAAACGGCGGCGCGGCGACCACGGCCTGCGCGCCGCTGTCGGCCGCCCGCTGAGCCATTTGAACGGCCTCTTCGAGCGATGGATCGCTCACACCCACAAGCACCGGCAGGCGACATCGCACGACTTCGCAGGCGGCTTCAATCAATTCGCAACGCAATCGATGCGAAAGCGCGGGCCCTTCGCCCGTTGTGCCGAGCAAGAAAATTCCCGACACGCCGCCGTCGATCAAATGCTGAATCAGCGGCGCCAGCGCCTCGTGATCCAACTCGTCGACCTCGCGAAGCGGGGTGACCATCGGCGGAACGATGCCGCGCAGCGGTTCAACAAACAGATTTTCGAACATCCAATACAACTCCGGGCAAACGGGGATTCGCGCAATGCGGAAATGTCCAGATCACAATTCTACCACATTCTGTGCGACAAGTACTCGCCAGCAGGCGAACATGCGGCCACCAGGGTCATGCTAGCAAAGTTTTGAGCGAAAAGGTGGGCATGGCAAAGGTGCAGGAGCGATTCGCGGATCTCGTACGACCTCGGACATTGGCCAATCGGATGTGAGCCTTTGCGCAGCAACCTCTTCGCACCACGCTCCGCCCTTACAATCATCGCATCATGCGAGCTTTACTCAACTGCCAATGTACTTGGCATAGGCCGTTCGCGCTTCGGCGATATCATCGGTGCCCGCGACGATCGCGCGACCGTCGGAGAAGATGGTGAATTGATACTTATCCACGGCGAGTCGCAACAAGAACTTGTTTCCCGACAGCTCTCCGATACCTTCAAGACCACGTCGCAACTCTTCGAGCGACGCGGCCGCCACGCCGTCGTGGCTGAGTTGCACGGCATTGCGACCGCACAACACGGCCGACTGACTCCCCCGCTCGCCGGCCAGCCAGGGAAACTTACCCTGCTTGCACGTTGCACAATCAGTCTGTTCGCGCAGGTGTGCCAGGTCGATCTGCCGAATCCGGTTGTCCCACAATTCAAACACGGTGAGAAATCGACTGGCGGCATGGCGACGGCCGCTGAGGATCTTTATGGCTTCGTTGGCTTGCATCGAAGCGATCACATTGACAATCGGGCCGAGAATGCCGGCCGTGTCGCACGTGGGCGTCGTACCCGGCGGCGGTGCATCGTGCATTAGGCAGGTCAGGCACGCCGTTTCACCGGGCAGGATGGTCATCGTCTGCCCTTCATCGCCAATGCAACCGCCATAGACCCATGGTTTGCCGTATTTCACGGCCACATCGTTGAGCAGAAAGCGGATTTGAAAATTGTCCGTGCCATCGAGCACGATATCGACATCTTCCGAGAGCGACTCGACATTGCGGTAATCGACATCAGCAACGACCGCTTCGATTTCAATTTCGGAATTGATCTTTCGCAGTTTGCGCTGGGCAGCCACCGCCTTGGGTAATTGGTCGGCTACATCCTGCTCGTCGTAAAGCACCTGGCG
>JAGQOS010000289.1 GCA_020427265.1 Planctomycetales bacterium | reverse complement strand
GCCGTTTCCGCCGATGCGGTTCGGCTGGAATTTCTCGGCGCCGCGCCGACAACGTCGGGCCTGAGCGATGTGCGGGTGCAAGCCAACGCGCACGATCGCAAAATCAACCTTGCGCCCTCGTTCGACGACACGGATTTCCCATACGACCTACTTACCTACTCGGTCGAAAGCAACGACAATGCGAATCTCGTGCTGACGACGGTCGACGGTGACTGGTTGACCCTTTCGTCTAAAGCCGACGTGTCCGGCACGGCCAATCTGAACATTCGCGCCACGGATCAATACGGCAATAGCGTTGATACGCCGCTGCGGATTGTCGTTGAGCCGAGCGCGACGGTCGTCGACAACGATGATCCGGGGTTCAGCACCATCGGAACGGGGTGGAATCTCCAATCCAATCCCTCCGCAGTTAACGGTTCGCAACTCGGCCACGACGGCGGGACGGGCGCGAATACGGCGAGTTGGAACGCGACCGATTTGGTTGCCGGCGTTTACGATGTCTATGTCACCTGGACGCCGAATGCGTCGGCGTCGAGCGACGCGCCGTTCGCCGTGCTAGACGACACGACGCCGCTCGCCGCGATTTCGGTCGACCAAACGGTTGAGCCCGACATCGACGTCGACGGGCGGAAGTGGAAGAGCCTGGGAACCTATGCGACCCATTCCGGTTCTCTCGTGGTTGAACTGAGCGACAATTCGGCGACGGGAGACCTGCTAGCCGACGCAGTGCGGCTTGTTCCGCGCGTGTTAGACAAGGAGCACGTGGCCGTTTATCAGGACGCCCCAGACTCGACAATCAACCTGGTCGATCAGTTCGCTGGTGCGCCGCAGCTCGACGGTTCGCTCACCTTCTCGATTGTCGATGCTCCACAAGATGGACTCGTCGCCTCGTTGGTCGTCGGAGACGAGTTGACTCTCGCCTACGGCGCTGGCGTTTCAGGTAACACTTACGTTCGCGTACGAGCGACCGATAGCGCAGGGGATTGGCTAGAGAAGTCATTCCTTGTCAGCATTCTTGTACCAATGAAGGTGGAACTCGCCCCGACGGCCGACGCGACGGTTCGGCCCGGCGTCGATGCGAACAACAACTACGGTGGCTGGGACGAATTGCACAGCCGCTACACGGGCAATCTCGGACAATCGGACGACTTCTATGTGAAGTTCGACGTCGCCGGCATCTCGGGAAACATTACCAGCGCGTTTGTCGAGATGTATCCGTATGCGGCCGGATCGGGAACGCAGCAGCAAGCCTATCTCGTGGACGACGATAGCTGGAGTGAGTTTGGGATTTCGTTCGCGCAGCGGCCGGCTGGCGAGTCGCTGCTAGAACAGTTTTCAGTCACGGCCAACAATTGGGTCAGTCTCGATGTGACGACGCAAATCCAATCGCTGCTGGCAAGTGGAACCGACCATGAACTGAGCCTGCGCATTGGGACGGTCGCTTCAACCGGAACTCGATATGCTTACTATCATTCGAACGAATACGCGGGTGTTGAATATCGCCCGCGATTGGTCGTGACAGGCGACTTCGACTCGGTCGCTGCGATCGCCGCGCAGAGCGATGGGTATGCGGCTGCCGTAGATGACGTGCTCGACATGCCCGCCGGCGCGGGTCTGCTCGCCAACGACTCGGACCACAACGGAACGCATCTGTTTGTGGCCTCGGTCCTGGAATCGCCAGTCCATGGCGTTCTGACAATTGGACAGGACGGCGCTTTTCAGTATGTTCCGGACGCCGATTACGAAGGGACGGACAGCTTCGTCTACGTAGCGACCGACGGCAATCAATTGAGCGCGCCCGCAGCGGTGTCGATCTCGGTGGGCGGCGAAAATGGGCAGGCGACGGCTAACCTGTTTCCGATTGCCGATACGTATGTCAAGTCGGCGAGCAATGCCTCCACGAATTATGGCGACAGCACATTGCTCTCCACCCGCTTCAAGGACAACTTCGAGGATCAACGAGAGATCTACCTGCAATTCGATCTCGCCGAGATAAGCGCTGATGTAACCGAGGCGAAATTGCGTCTGTATACGCTCGGCGCGACGTCGGGCGCGAATTGGCACATGGTCGAGCAGGTTCCGGCTGGTTCGTGGACGGAAAACGAACTCACCTGGGAAAACCGGCCCAACGCCATTCGAACCATCGCCAACGCCGAAGTAAACGGGGTCGGCTGGACTGAGGTCGATCTAACCGAACTGGTGCGAGAGACGCTGGCGGATCCTGCGATTTCAGAAGTCAATCTGCGCCTAGTTACGACTGCGAGTTCGACTGACCGGTATGCAAATTTTACCAGTCGTGAGTATAGCGATCCGCTCTTCCGGCCGCACCTGCAGCTAACCGGCCAAATCGTCGATCAGCCGCCGGCGCTTGCCGGGCCGACAAACGCCAACGCCGACGAAGGAACGACGTATACGCTGAATCTCACGTCGTCCGACGCGGATGCGGGTGAAGTCCACACATGGCAGATCGATTGGGGTGACGGCGTCGCCGAGACCGTTTACGGCAAGGACGTTTCACCGACACATGACTACACCGACAATGGCGTCTACACGGTTACAACAACGGCCGCCGACGAGTTTGGCGTTTACGTTGGCCCGTCGGTGTCGGTCGCAGTCGCAAACGTGGTGCCGACTTGGACCATCAGCGGACCATCGTCCGTTGATCAAAACTCCCTCGTCGACCTCTCATTCGTCGCCTCAGACATGGCCGGCGACACGATAACCGCGTCGACCGTTCACTGGGGTAACGGGCAAACGTCGCCGATCGTCAGCAACTGGGACAACTTCAACGCCGACCATATCTACGCCCAACCAGGAACCTACTCGATCTATGTCGAGTCGACGGACGAAGACGGAACCTACGATTCGGCGACTTTTACCCTCTTGGTCAATGCAACGAGCGATCCGGCGATCGCGAGCGACGACGCGTATGCGACGAGCGAGGACACGACAGACCTGTCGGGCAATGTCATCAGCGACGATACCGGCGCTGGATTCGATGCCGATCCCCAATCCGATCCGCTCGCGATCATCGCTGTCAATGGTGCCACCGCGGCGGTTGGCCAGTCAGCGGTGCTCCCCTCGGGCGCGACGCTGACGCTCCAGGCAAATGGAAGTTTTGTCTACAACGCTTCGACGTCCACCACGTTCGCGGCTTTAGCCGCCGGAGAACAGGCGACGGATACATTTGTCTACATCGTCGACGACGGCAATGGAACCGGCGACGTGGACAGCGCCACGGTGACGATAACCGTCGATGGAGTTAATGACGCGCCCAGCGCAGAAGGGGATAGTTATGCAACCGCCCTCGACAGTGCAGTTTCGGGCAACCTGATCTCCGACGGCGCGGCCGATTCCGATGTCGATGCAACCGACACGCTGTCGGTTTCCGAAATCACGATCGACGGTCAATCGGCGGCCGCCGGCACGCTGCATACGCTCGCCTCGGGCGCGACCCTTATGGTCAACGCCGACGGCTTGTTCACATACGATCCGTCCACACTAACGAATCCGCCTGGGTTTGCGGAAACGGTTGCCGAAAACTTTGCGTATACGATCCAAGATGGCCAGGGCGGAACGAGCAGCGCGCAGGTCACGATCGAAGTGCTCGGCCCGACGCGCATGCTGATTGACAATGCCGACGCCGACTTCGCGGCGACCGGCGGCGGATGGACGCTCAAGAATTCGACCAGTACGATCGGTGGAACTTATTACGAAGCGACAAACGCTAGCTACGGGAGTCGCAAGGCCACCTGGACTTTCGCCGGCCTTCCCGCCGGCGTCTACCGCGTCGCGGCCCGTTGGTACGCTAGCACTTGGAACTCGAAGGGCTCGCCCTACGCGATGTTCGACGGAACGGCCGATACGAGCAATCTGCTGGGTACGGTCCATGTGAATCAGGAACTCTGGCCACAGAACGATCTTTCGGAATCTGGCGAGAACTTTCAGTACTTGGGACTCCCGATCGAGATCGTCGGCGACACGTTGACCGTTCAACTTTCGAACGCGGCCGAACAGGTCGTGACGGCCGATGCAGTCGTCATCGAGTGGATCGGCGAACCTACGACGCCGTCTGGCGGTGGCGAGAACTACATCGCCTTGATCGACGATGGCGACGCCGGCTTTGTCCGAACGGGCAGTGGGTGGACGGCGGCGGGAGATACGAATAGCTACGGCGAGGACTATGTCATCGTGACGGCGGGCAGCGGATCGAGCACCGCCTCGTGGACCTTTGAAAACGTGCCGCATGGCGAATATCAGATATCCACGCGTTGGTGGGCCAATGCCTGGAATGCCGACAATACGCCGTACGAAATCTACAACAACGGCGATCTGGTCGGCACGGTTTACGTCGATCAGGACCTTAACCCGACGAACGACGTCTATGTGGAAACCAATCCCGGTGGCTACTGGTTGCAGAATCTGGGCGTGCCCATTTCGGTTGAGCCTGACGCGTCGGGCGTGACGGGAACGCTCGAAGTGCGGATCCGCAACGCTGTAAACCAGAATATGGTAGGCGACGTTGTGCGGATCGAGCGCATCGGCGATTCGCCGTCGCAGCAATTGGCCTGGACAATCGACAATGGCGATGCGGGTTTCGCCGCCACGGGCAGCGGCTGGATGGGCACGAGCGATCCCAATGCCTACGGCGATGACTACCACGTCGTCGGGTCGGGAAGCGGTTCGAGCGCGCTGACCTATACGTTCGACGACTTGCCGGCGGGGCTGTACCAAGTTGCGGGAAGCTGGTATGTCGACGGCTGGAACGCTACCAACACGCCGTACGCCATCTACGACGGCCCGGTCGACGCGGCAAACCGGCTCGACACGGTATACGTCAGCCAAGAAGTATCGCCTTTGGCGGAGATTGTCGAGAACGGAACCAACCTGCAGAAGTTGGGTGTGCCGTTGCACGTTAAGTCGGGCACGCTGAATGTGCAAATCACCAACGCCGCAAACCAGAATGTCGTGGGCGACGCCGTTCGGCTGGAGTTGCTCAATCGCGCGCCGGAGTTGTTCGTTGGTGGCGCGGGCTCGGTCCTCGAAGGCCATACCTATACGCTCAACCTGGCGTCGATCGATCCGGACGCGGGAACCATTCACACCTGGACGATCGACTGGGGCGACGGCGAAGGCACTACCGTTGCCTACAACGCAGTCGCGGACGAGTGGACGATCACGCCCAGTGCTGGAGCTGCGCAAACGGCCGCAACCATGCCGTCGTCGCTCACGCACGTGTATGCCGATGGTTTCGCCCAACACAATGTTCAAGTGGCAGCAACGGACGAGTACGGCGTTTACTTCGCTCCCCAGCACACAGTTGCCGTTCTCAATCTGCTGCCGCAGCGCAGCATCAGCGGCGAAGGATCGGCCAGCCAAAACGTGACCTATGCCTTGAACCTCTCAGCCGTGGATGCCGGCGATGACACCGTTTCAGGATGGACGATCGATTGGGGTGATGGTTCCGCGCCGATGACATTCGAAGGCGCACCGGCGAGCATCACCCACTGTTTTCAAGCAACGCCCGGGTTCTATTCCGTTTCCGCAACCGTTCACGACGACGATGGCGACTGGTCCGTGCAGCCCATCGTCGTGCAGGTGTTGCCGGGCAGTACGGAGGTCGACGCGAAGGACGATGCGATCGCCGTCTTCGAAGGGTTCATCCGAACGGGTAACTTGGTCACATCCGACAATGCATACGGGTTCGATATCGGCGCAACGACCGTCTCGCATGTGGAAGGCGACGCGGCGCTCGTTGGAACGCCCCATATCTTGCCCTCAGGCGCCCAAGTCCAAATCAACGCCGATGGAACCTTCGTTTACACGCCGTCGGCAGATGAATCGCTTTCGCTCGACGAAACTAGTATCGAAACTGTTTCGTATACGATCACTTCCGGCGCTGGTGAATCCGAATCGGCAATCGCATCGTTTATTCTCTATGGCCGCAATGCCGTACCCTCTGCGGTAGGCAACGCCTATTCCACCGGACATGCCAGCCTGCTGGTGAGAAACGTACTCGATGACGATACGGGATTTGGCATCGACGTCGACGCCGATACCAACGATTCGCTAAACGTCATCGCCATCAGTAGCGTCCCGCTCGTTCCTGGCGCGCCAATCGTTCTTTCGTCGGGCGCTACGTTGACGATGCAGCCCAACGGCTTCTTTTCTTACGATCCATCCACATCGGAAGAGCTGAGCAGCCTGTCACTGGGAACGGATGCAATCGATAGTTTTGTTTACACGGTCAGCGATGGCAACGGAGGAATGTCGGCAGCGACGGTCGTGATCACGATTATGGGGCCTCGCGTTCAGGTTATGGACGACGGGCATGCTGGCTTCTCGACCAGCGGCAGTTGGACGACGACAGGGGGACAAGGAGGCTATGCTGACGACTACACGTACGCCACGAATAGTTCAACGAAGACCGCCG
>JAGQOS010000288.1 GCA_020427265.1 Planctomycetales bacterium | reverse complement strand
GCACGACCACCTCGACCTCGTCGTCGATGTTGACCAGCTCGGAGGGGTGGCTGATGCGGCGGGTCCAGCTCATCTCGCTGATGTGCACCAGGCCCTCGATGCCGTCCTCGAGCTTCACGAACGCGCCGTAGCTCATCACGTTGACCACGGTGCCCTTCACGGTGGAGCCAACCGGGTACTTGCCGGCCACGTTGTCCCACGGGCTGGGCTGCTTCTGCTTGAGGCCCAGCGCGATCTTCTCCTTCTCGTAGTCGATGTGCAGCACCATGACTTCGAGTTCGTCGTCGATCTTGACCATCTCGCTGGGGTGGTTGATGCGGCCCCAACTCATGTCGGTGATGTGCAAGAGGCCGTCGATGCCGCCCAGGTCGACGAACGCGCCGAAGTCCGCGATATTCTTCACCACGCCCTTGCGGATGTCGCCCACGTTGAGCTCCTTGAGCAGCGCGGCCTTCTTGGTCGCGCGCTCCTGCTCGATCAGGCTGCGGCGGCTCACCACAATGTTGCGCCGCGCTTCGTCGATCTTTAGCACCAGGCACTGAATCGTACGGCCGATATAGTCGCCAATGTCGTGTGGCCGGCGAATATCGACCTGACTTGCCGGCAGAAACACGTTAACGCCAATATCGACCAGCAGCCCGCCCTTGATCTTGCGCGTGACCGTGCCGGTGATGACATCGCCCTCGTTGACCGTTTCCATGACCTTGAGCCAGGCTTCGATCTTTTCGGCCTTCCGCTTGGAAAGCACGATCATCGAGGAACTGCCTTCGTCGCCTTCGGCGATCCCTTCGACGTCTTCGACGAGAACTTTAACGGTTTGTCCTACTTCGGGTCCTTCGTCTTCGCCTTCTTCGTTGATCCACTCATCGCGGGGAATCGTGCCTTCGCTCTTGTAGCCCACGTCGACGAGAACGAATTCATTGTCGACGCGTAATATCTTTCCTTCGACGATTTGGTTTACGCCGACTTCGATCGACGGCATGAGATCCGGGGCGTCTTCAATAGCTGCGCCAAGGGCTTCCGCCCAATCGTCTTCAGAAACTTCGAATTCACGAATAAGGTTGCGATTTACCATGTGGAGAAACTAGACCAAAGGAAGGGCCAATCACCGTCGCGAGCACGATCGACAAGCCGCAAAAGTAGGAAGCAATCGTCATATCCCAGGGCGCACCGCCCCCCACGCACGCGGTGGGTGGATACGAAACCTCGGATTCTAGCAAATGCGTCGCCAGCCCACAATCGCGGAGAGGCCGGCATATTTGACCGAATGCCCAGTATGCGACGATGCTGCGAGAGCAGCCATACAGGCCCAAGCGCGGAAAGCTGTCGCCGTTCCCCCATAAGATATGAGCGGAAGCTTCCCCGAGAACTGTGGCAAAATTGAGGTCTATCGGGTTGACTCATGAATCTGAGTTGATACTATGCGGTCAACTTATTCTGCGTATTTAACCTAGGCAGTGTAACCGGCATTCTCATCTGCCGAACTCGACTCGATTTGGCTGAGTTGAATCGCGACCTAACACCCGGAACCAGCGTGCGACGAAAGGAACCTCACCGTGAAGGCTAAGCTCTATTTTCCCGTTCTGTGTCTGATTGCCGTCGGCGCGTTGCTCACTTGGTTTGCCGGAACGGGGCACGCGCAGCGTTGGTGCTGTAGCAGCTACGACTCGCACGTGGCCTGGACGGGAACCGGTGTGTATGGCGCCGGATACGGAGTTGGTCATATGGGATATAGCACCTGGGGCTACAACTACGGCAATGGCTGCGGCTACGACTGCTGCGGTGATCATCGAGGCCACCGCTGCGGATACGGTGGTTGTGGCAGCCACCGGGGGCCGTATTGTGGTAGTGGTTGTTCTGCTTACTCGTCTTGCGGTTCCTGCGGACAAGCTTGCACATCTTGCGGCCATGGCGATTGCTGCGGCGGCGGGCATTGCGGAGCGAGTGGTTGCATGCAAATGCCGGCATACGAACGTACGTTCGAGTGGGACGATGCCGTGGAGCCCCAACCGCCAGCGCCCCCGGCTCCTGCTCAAGCTGCCGAGAAGACCACGCCACGGCGTTCGCGCGTTGCCAATGTGCGTATCTGGAAGAACGCCGCTGGCAAGACCTTGGCCGAAGGCCGAGCATTCATTGTGGCTGACGGTCGCGTTGGCATTTCGAGATCGACCGGCGGGACGGTGACCTTGCAGATCGCCGATCTCCAGGCCGCCGACCGAGCCTATTTGGCCGACCGCACGGCCGACCCGCAGCAGCTTGAGAAGACGCCGCGTATTGCTTCGCGTCGGTAACAAACGCCCGTCAGCTTTGTATCTTCGCCTGCCAGCTTTTGCCGTGCTGGTCGGCGATGGCGTTGAGTTCGCGCAGGCGCGGCAGAACGACTTCATCTAATGCCGCCTGGCGCGCTTCGCTCTTCAGGGGAGCTGCTTCGCGCCACAGAGCGCGGCCGGCGAGAAAACCGCTGCACCCTGCTTCGCAGGCCACCTGAAGCTGTGCTTTGAATAGCTCGAAAGGATCTCCGGCGGAAAGGATCGCCCAGGGCGCATTGCAGGCGTCGTCGAGCTCGGCGCACGCTTCGCGCCAAACCGAATCGGCGCGTTCCCACGCGCCATCCACGGGAAACTGAAGTTTGAACACGGTCGGTTGAACCGCGGCCAGCCGTTTAACTGTCTCGATCGTCAGTTGACGGCGCTGGCGGGCGAATGCCGGGCTGTTTGTCGGTTGCGACGGGTCGATCGAATAGACGATCGGTTCTAGAAAGAAAGCGATCTCGGCCGCGGTGCACTGTTCCGCGATACGCTGCGCGATGGTCTCTTGCCGGGTAGCCAACTCGCCAGCGTGCGGATGATAATACAGGAAGAGCTTCACGCCACAAGCGCCGGCCGCCTTCGCCTTAGCCGCCGACCAGTCGCCAATCAGTTCCGTGCGGCGGGCATGATCCGGCCCCTGCGGCTGTTCTTGCTCAGCCTTTGTCAGGAAGCCTACGTGCCTGGGCAGGCTATCGCTACGAATCGCCTGGGCGACACTGTAGACCGGGTCGAGAATCACCGCGCTCGTTTCGCCAGCCACATGACGCACGATTTGCAGCTTGAGTTCGGTCAATTGCTCCGGTGAAACTGTGTCCGGGGCCGACGGAGCGATCAGGGCGCTCATTGACTCCCAGTGATCGACCGCCAGGATCTTGAAGATTCCTCGTTCGCTCGCGGCGATTTGAAGTGATCGGACGACTCCCACAGGCGGTTGCATGGCGATCGTGACCCTCAGTTTGCAGCTACGACATTTCGTGCCCGGTCAGGTCGGCTTCGAAAACGTTCTGGAAGTGCTCAATCTCCGGGCGGCGGACCGACCTGGGCCAGGTGATGGCCACTACGTCGAACCGCGCCGGATACTCGGTAAGCCCGTGGCGTTTTAAAAAGACCAGCGCCGCGCGCGTCATCCGCCGAATCTTCGCCGCATCGATGACGTCGGACGGATGCCCGGTACGTCGCGAGCGGCGCGTTTTGACTTCGACGAATACGACCGTTTTGTCATCGACGGCGATCAAGTCGATTTCGCCAAACCGGCCACGAAGGCGTTTGGCCACGATCACATAGCCCCGCTTTTTCAGATGCCGCGCCGCCAATTCTTCGCCACGGTATCCGAGCGGTTTCGCCGCCAACCGATCGGCCAGCCACTGGGAAGTAAGCGACAGAATTCGCACGCGGTCCTCGGCCGAAGGGATACGGGCTGCGACGCATTACCTCAAGCCTGCGCGGCGCGACTTCCTTTCCGCCGAGCAGTTGCGGCCACTGGCGACGCGGCGCATACCGCACCAAGGCAACATCGCCGGAAACACACTGGCTGCCAAACGCTCGGGCGGCGGCCAATCGAATTAGCCGCCGAATCAGGCCTTCTTCGTGTCGCGGCGGCGTTCCTTCAGCCTTACCGCCTTGCCGACGCGGTCGCGTAGGAAGTAGAGCTTTGCGCGGCGCACGACACCCGAGCGTTTCACTTCCACTTTCGCCACGCGCGGCGAGTGGATGGGGAATTTCCGCTCCACGCCTTCGCCTGCGACGATGCGTCGCACGGTAAACGTTTCCCGGCTGCCTGATCCGGCACGCGCGATGACCGTGCCGGTGAAAATCTGAATGCGCTCTTTGGCGCCTTCGAGAATTCGGGTGTGAACATCGACGGTGTCGCCAATCTCGAACTGCGGGACGTCGTCGCCCTGCTTCATCGAGGCCTGTTCCACCTGCTCGAGTAACTGTTGGCTCATAATACTATTCCTCGGTCAAGATTTGGTTTGATTCGGTTGGTTTTTTGTACTTGTTTGGCGTGTGTCGGGTAACAAATCGGCCCGACGTTGCCGTGTGCGTAGCAAACTTTGTTCGGCCCGCCAGCGCGCGATCTCGGGATGATTGCCGCTGAGCAGGATTTCCGGCACCTCCAACCCCCGATACACGCGGGGGCGCGTGTACTGTGGATACTCCAACATTCCATCGGGCTGTGAAAAGGAATCGGTTTGGTTGCTTTGTTCGTCTCCCAATACACCCGGGATGAGCCGAGCTACTGCGTCGATAATCACCATGGCCGCGACTTCGCCGCCGCCAAGAATATAGTCTCCAATCGAAATTTCGTCGGGTTCGAGCAGATCGATGATTCGTTGGTCGAAACCTTCGTATCTGCCGCAAACCAGTGTCAGTCGCTCTTCTTCCGCTAGTTGCTCGACCACTTGCTGCGTCAGCCGACGTCCGCCGGGTGTCAGCAGCACCAGCCGACCGGGACGGGGCGGCATGGCCTGAACGGCTTCAATGCTTTCCACAACTGGCTCGGGGCACAGCACCATGCCGGGCCCGCCGCCGTACGGTCGATCGTCGACCGTATTGTGTTTGTCGTGCGAATACGCTCGGATGTCGTGAAGCTGAACGTCGATCAGCCGGTTTTCGATAGCCCGCTTCAACAGGCTTTGACCGGTATATCCCGAAAAAATTTCCGGGAACAACGTAAGGACGTCAAAGCGCATCGTCGCGGTCCCATCGAAGCCACGTCAACCGATCCCTAGCCATCTATTCGTCCGCGGGTTTTTCCTCTTCGCTGGTACTCTCCGTGGATTCTTCCGCCGGCGCTTCGGCCGTTACTTCGGATTGTTCTTCTGCGGGAGCTTCCGCTGCCGCCTCCGTGGCTTCGGCTTCAGCCGGCGCCGCCTCGGCTGCGGCGGGCTGTTCCGATTCCGGTTGCTTGGGCAAGCTGGCCGGTGCGCCTGGGTCGGGGATCGACTTGGGCTGCGCCAGCTTCGCCAAGGCGGCTTCCTGTAGTTCAACGTGCGTGCCGTTTTCGCCGTACTTCTTGATCAGCACGGCGACCTTGTCCGAGGGCTGCGCTCCAACGCTTAACCAATGCGCCACGCGTTCGCGATTCAATTGCGTGCGGGCGTCGGTGTCGCCGATCATCGGATCGTAAGTGCCCAGCTCTTCGAGCACTTTTCCGTGGCGCGGCTTGCGCGTTTCAATAGCGCAAATTCGGTAGAACGGCCGGTGCCGGCGTCCCAGTTTCTTCATGCGAATCTTGACAGACACGAGTTACTCCTCTTTACAGCAAAATGAATGGAATGTTGGAGTCGGGGAGCAAGCAAACGCTTGCTCGCTGGCTGCAGCATTCCTCGGCCGAACAGGTAACGTTCGGACGCGATGAAAGTTTTTATCCGCCGCCTCTCTTTCTGCGCCGTTTTTCCTTCTCTCGTTCCTTCTTCAACTTGGCTTTCTCTTTGTTCGAGAGCCGCTTGCCGGTTCCTTTTTTGAGCTTTGCCAATCCCGCCGGATTCATGGCCGCGGCTTGCGCCTGACGCGCCATCTGCATGCGTTCGCGCATGCCCTTGCCGGCCATCTGCTCCATCATGCTGGCCATGCCTTCGAACTGCTTGACCATCTCGTTCACTTCATGCGGTTCGACACCCGATCCGGCCGCAATCCTTCGACGCCGGCTCTGGTCGAGCGTCTTCTTCGGATTGCGTTTTTCTTCCAGGGTCATCGAGTCGATCATGCCGCGCAGCCGGCGCATTTCGCGTTCGGCATCGCCGCTTTGCATGGCTTCCTGCATTTCGCGCATGCCCGACATGCCCGGCATCATGCCCATGAATTTTTGCATCAGACCGGGTTTGGAAAGCATTTCCATCTGCTTGCGAAAATCGTCGAGGGTGAACTTTCCCTCGGCCATCTTCGCTTCCATTTGGCGCTGCTCTTCCTGGTCGAACTCGCGCTGCGCCATTTCGACCAGCGACGCCAGATCGCCCTGACCCAGGATGCGCTGAGCCATGCGGTCGGCATGGAATTCCTCGAGCGCGTCGAGGTGTTCGCCCGTGCCGATGAATTTGATCGGCACACCGGTGACATATTTCACCGACAGCGCGGCGCCGCCGCGGGCGTCGCCATCGAGCTTGGTCATGATCACGCCGTCGAGTTCCAAGG
>JAGQOS010000287.1 GCA_020427265.1 Planctomycetales bacterium | reverse complement strand
AGGCTACGACGTGGTGAGCGGGTGGAAGAAAGTACGGCACGATCCCTGGCACAAGGTGCTCCCGTCGCGTGTCTTCAACGCCATGGTCAGCGGACTCACCGGCGTAAAACTGCACGATCACAACTGCGGCATGAAGTGCTACCGGCTGGCCGTCGTGCGCGAAGTGCGGCTGTATGGCGAAATGCATCGCTTCGTACCGGTCCTTGCTGCGGCGCGCGGCTTTCGCGCCAGCGAAGTGGTAATCCAGCATCGTGCGCGAAAGTTCGGCCACTCGAAATACGGACTGGAACGCCTGGCCAAGGGGTTTCTTGATCTGCTGACTGTGAAGTTCTTGACCGGCTTTGGCAGCCGGCCGCAACACTTGCTGGGCGGCATCGGCCTGTTGTCGTTCTTCCTGGGCCTGTTCGGCATGACCTACCTGGCGGCGTATTGGATTATTTCGCGATTGTCCGACTCGATCGAAGCCATCTCGCTACATCAGACGGCGGCCATTTACTACTGCTTGGGGCTGTTGCTCATGGGCGGGCAGTTCATGTCGATCGGTTTCCTGAGCGAGCTGATTATTTCCCAACAACCGAGTACGGCCGACAGCTTCGCGGTTTCCGATACGGTTGGTCCCATTGCACCCGAAAGCGGTTTGAAGAAGGCGGTATGAACTCTACGGACGCACAACCCTCAGACGATCGTCAGAAGTTGCGTTGGAGCGCGTATTGGTTATTGATCGCGCTGTCGGCCGGCAGCATGGCGGGCCGAATTCTGGCCGTCAATTCGGTCGATTTAGAGCGACTCGAAAAATACCGCATCGACTCGAAACTCAAGGAATCGCAAAAGCAGTTCGCGGAAGAAGGCTTGAGTGGCGACGCGTTGGAAGCGCGCGTCGCGGAGCGGCGCGTGGAATTGGAAGAGAAACTGCGCCTGCAACGCCCTTTTCTCAGCAGCAACGATCGCAGCCGCTTTGCCGCGGTGCGCGCCTTGGTCGAACACGGCACGTTCGCCATCGATGAGATCGTGACCGAGCCGGGTTGGGATACCATCGACATGGTCAAGCACAAAGATCACGACGGCGAGCCCAAGCTCTATTCGAGCAAACCCGCGCTGCTCACGGCCATGCTGGCCGTACCCTATTGGATCATCTACCAGGCCACGGGCGACGACGAGAACGGCGAAAAGATCACGCTCGGCACGCATCCGTACGAAATCGGCCGAGCCATGCTTCTGCTGGTGAATGTGTTGCCGATGATCCTCTATTTCTGGGTCCTGGCCAAAACGATCGAACGGCTGCCGGTGTCGGACTACGCCCGACTTTTCGCCATGGCCGGGGCGACCTTCGGCACGCTGCTCACCACGTTCGCCATTGTGCTGAACAACCATTTGATCGCCGCCGTGGCGATTGCTGTGGCCTTTTATCCCACGGTCGTCATCTGGCAAACGGGCGATCAGCGTTGGCGGTACTACTTCGTGGCCGGACTGGCGGCGGCTTTTACGGCGGCCAACGAACTGCCGGCGCTCTCGATGCTCTGCGTCATCGGCATGGCGTTGGCGATCAAATCGCGTCGCCAAACGCTGCTGGGTTTTCTGCCCGGCGTGGCCGTCGTCGCCGCGGCGTTTTTCGCCACGAACCACGCGGCGCACGACAGTTGGCGACCGCCGTACGCGCATCGCAGCACAACCGACCCGGACGACAACTGGTACGACTATAGCTACTTTCGCGGCACGCGCGAAATCGATAGCTACTGGCGTAACCCGCAAGGAATTGACCTGGGCGAGCCGCGTATGAGCGACTACGCGCTGCATTCGCTCGTAGGGCATCGCGGTATTTTTTCGCTCACGCCGATCTGGATTCTGACGATTTTTGGCCTGGCGATCTGGCTCGCGCGACGCGACACGCCCGAGTTTGGCATTGCTTTGGCGATCGCCAGCGTGTCGCTCGTTTGCCTGGCGTTTTATCTAACGCGACCGCAAATCGACCGCAACTACGGCGGCATGGCCAGCGGGTTCCGCTGGATGTTCTGGTTCGCACCGCTGTGGCTGATCGGCCTGCTGCCGGCCTGCGATCGCATTGCCCGCTCGAAGGCGTTGCAGTTGGTCGCGTTCCTGCTGCTGGCCTTCTCGGCGCTCTCTGCGTCGTTCCCCACGTGGAACCCCTGGACGCATCCTTGGATCGCCAAGCTGCTGCTCTATCTCGAAGTGATCGATTTTTCTTAGCTGAGTTGATCAGCCCGCGGCCGCGCCGGCAACCATGACGGCAGCCAGCACGTTGCAGATCAACCCGACGACGATGCAACCCGTCCAGCCAAGCATGATTTGTTTCAAATCCCATTCGCCGGATTTGATCCATCCGTAGACAAAGGCGATCAGCGGGCCAATGCCAATGCAAATCAGCACGATCGAGGCGATCGCCAGGCCGGTCTGTTCGTGCTTGAACATCTGAATCAGCACCAATATCCAGCAAACGAGAGATCCGAGACCACAGACCATTCCGATCAACTGAAAGAGCATCGCCATTACGGGTTCCCCTTGGCAAGAGAAGAGACAAAGCGTCGAACAACATGGGGTTCGGTTCCCCCACTGCTGTGTCACAACGGCATTATGGTCGGCCGTGCGGGCAGGATCAAGCGGAATCCCGCCACGATTCTGAGCTTTTTCAGGATCTTCACCGGCGGATCGTAACTTGCGCATTGTGTTACTCGATCCCCAGCGATTGCCAATAATCCGGCAACGGAGCAACCACCGTGTGGGCCGCTTCCTCGACCCAATCGTGAAACAGTAGCGATCGCGCGTGCAGCGCGATCGCGCGCGCGCGCGTGTCGTCGGTCGCCGGACCGAACGCCACCGTTGAGCCGTACTGTTCGTCGCCCAGTATCGGAAATCCACGCGACGCGGCCTGCACGCGCAGTTGATGGGTTCGTCCTGTCACCGGGCGCAGTTCCAGCCAGGTTCCCCAGTCGCGACGACCGAGAACGCGAAATGTGAGCAGCGCCTCGCGCGCCTCGGGATGGTCAGGCGGAACGATCTCGCCGCGCGGCTCTCCGGGCACTTTGCGCATCGTATCGCGCCATTCCCCTTCGTCTTCGCCAACGTCTCCAGCGACGGCGGCCCAATAGACTTTTTCGACCTTGCGACGTTGGAACTGCTTGCCCAACTTGCGCGTGGCCGTCCACTTCTTGGCGAAGATGATGACGCCGGAAACGGGCCGATCCAGCCGATGCGGCGTGCCGATGTACGGATCTTCCTCGCCGTCGCGCACAGCAAGAAATCGCTTCAACTGCAATTCCAAACTATCGATGCCGGGTGGCGATTGCGTCAGCACGCCCGGCGGCTTGGAAACGACCAGAAACGGCGGTTGTTCGTACAAGATTTGAGGCGATTGGCTGTCCATCGAAATAAGTTGCCACGCTGCACACCGAATTGAATACAATAGAGCCCTTGCCGGCGCATCTGGCTACTTTACCCGTTCCCGAGGAGCAATCAACCATGTCGCGCCGCCGCCTTGTCGCTCACTTTTTGTTGGCCGTCCTTGCCGTGAGCAACTTGCCCAGCAACGCCCGCGCTCAGCGCAAGGGGCCGCCGCGCACCGCCTTTTCGCACAGCGACGATTGGCGAACGTTGCTCGAACGCCGCGTGCCGGCTTACGGCCATCGCAATTGGATCGTGATCGCCGATTCGGCCTATCCGGCGCAGACGAGCCCGGGCATCGAAACCATCGTAACCGGGGCCGATCATTTAGAAGTCCTGCAGGCCGTGTTGGCCGGGTTAGAGGGGATGCCACACGTGCGGCCGATCAAATACGTCGACGCCGAATTGCCGCATGTGCCCGAGAAAGATGCACCGGGCGTGACCAAGTACCGCGAGGCGCTGAGAAAAGCGCTCGGCGGAAAGGGCGCCATCGGCCTGCCGCACGAGGACATCATCGCCAAGCTGGATGCGGCCGGCCAGCAATTCAAAGTGCTCATTCTCAAAACGAACATGACACTCCCTTACACGTCGGTCTTTTTAGAACTCGATTGCGGCTATTGGTCGGCCGAGGCCGAAACGCGGCTGCGCGAGGCGATGGCCGAGGTAAAACCGGAGTAAACGCCTGAACGCGGCGAGGATGCTTCCGAAATATGGAACATCGTCGGAGGCGAAAAACCGTGTAAATCGCGGGTTACGCCGGAGATTCTTCCCAATTCGCCCAAACACTTTTCTCTCGCGGGGCACTTAGCGCTCCACCATTTGAGCGATATACTGACGAAGCTCTTGTTACTGGCGGCACTGGGCGAGGGATCGGCCTGCCGCTTACGATCACGCCGATAACGATCCGTTCTAGGAAAATTGAAAAAGGTGACGACGACCATGGCGCACGCGCAAGCGCGATGAGTTGCCGTACCAGTATTGCGGAGAATGCTCCGGGATGAAGTTCGCCTTCTTAGTGCACCCGATTACCGCCGAGACGCGGAAGCTATCCAATTTCGACCCCAACGGCCAGGCCCGCCGTTCCTGGGGGCACGATCTGCGGAATTACTGCATCCAAATGCATCGCGGCGCGATCGACGTTTATCGACGTGCTGGCCGCATGCCCGACGACGAAGTGCGCGTGATCGATGAGCTTACGGGACTGGTTACCGCGCAAGGCATTCGGTCCGAAGGACGACTCTACGAGATTCCGCTCGAAGCGTCGGAAATTCTCGCTTCGCCTTCGGCGGCCATGGCCTATTGCGAAGAGGCGATCGACCAGGCAGCTTGTTGGGGCGCGAGGATCGCCGGCCTCGGTTCGCTCACCGGTATCATTGGCGGCCAAGGAACCTATCTGGCCGAGCGATCGCACATTCCCGTAACGACCGGCGACAGCCTCGAAGTCTTCGCCGCGATCGAAAACTTGTACCAGGTCTGTCGCGAGATCGAGATCGATCTGGCTGCCGAATCGGTGGCCGTGGTCGGGATTCCCAGCGGCATTGCTTCGGCGGCGGCGCGGATCCTTTTGCCCAAGTGCAAACGCTTGAAGCTCGTGGCGATGCAAGCGTCGGCCCGCGCCAAACGGACCGCCGTGGAAATGGGCGCCGAATTGGCGCCCGACCTCGAATCGGCCCTGCGCGACTGCCGCATTGTCGTCGCGGCCAGTTCCTCGGGTGACACGATCGATCAGCGCTTGCTGCGCCCCGGCGCAGTGGTGATCGACGTGGCAGTACCGACCGATGTGCGCGGAGATTGCTGCCTGCGGGAAGACACGTTGATATTCTCCGGCGGACTTACGCGCATTCCGAAGACGATGGCGCTCGATTCGAGCTTTCTCTGGTTCCATCACGGCATGGTTCCCAGTTGCCTGGCCGAAACCATGATTCTCGCGCTCGAAGAACGAGCCGAATGTTTTTCGTTGGGCCGTTCGCTCGGCGACGAGGCGATCGCCGAGATCGGCCGTTTGGCCAAATGGCACGGTTTCGATTTCTCGCGGCTCTTCTCGTTTGGCCTGCCCATCGACGAAGCGGCGCTCGTCCGCTATCGCAAGGCGGTGGCGCGGGGCAAGCTCGTTTCGTCGGAATGCGTAGCGATCGATCTAACCAGTACCAACGGCGCGGCCGAAGCCGCAAACGCGCCAACCCGGTCGACCAAAGATGCGACGAAGCCGCCGCAGATCGAGGAATTGGCGTCGCGCGCCGAAATGCTCCATGCTCGGCACATCGATCCGCTGCTGGTCGCGATCAACGCGCGTAGCAAGTCGACAAAAACCTTCATACGCGGCGAAGGCGCTTACCTGTGGGACGATGAGCAGAAGCCGTATCTCGACTTCTACGCCGGCGGCGGATCGCTCAACCTGGGTCATAATCATCCGGCAGTGGCCGCGGCCATCAAACAGACGCTGCGCGATGCGGCGCCCGGTTTTGTGGCCGATGCGGTCAACCCGCTGACCACGGCGCTCGCCGAACGCCTAATTGCTTTGGCGCCCAAGAACCTGGAGATGGTCAGCTTTGTGAATAGCGGCAGCGAGGCCGTGGAAAACGCCCTGAAGCTGGCCATGCTGGCCACGGGACGCGAACGCGTATTACACCTCAACGGCGCCTGTCATGGCAAATCGCTCGGCGCCTTGGCCGTGAGCGGCGAGCGCAACCAGCGCCGGCGTTTGGGGCTCGACTTTGCCGACGCGCGCGGTGTGCCGGCCGAAGACCTGGTGCAATTGGAACGCGAACTCGCATCGCGCGACTACGCCGCCTTGGTGCTCGAAACCATTGGCGTGGAAGCCGGCATGCGTTCGGTAAGCGAGAAGTACCTGCAAGCAGCGCGCGACTTGTGCGACAAGCACGGCACGCTGCTCGTTGTCGACGAAGCACAAACCGGGCTCGGCCGCCTCGGGGCGATGCTCTCATCGGAACGCCTCGGCGTCTTGCCCGATCTGGTCACACTGGCCAAATCGTTGGGCGGCGGCATGGTTCCGCTGGGTGCGATTTTGGTCAGCCGCGACCTTTGGAAACGCGCCTACGGCACAATCCATACGAACCATCTTTGCCATAGCACGTTG
>JAGQOS010000286.1 GCA_020427265.1 Planctomycetales bacterium | reverse complement strand
CATCAACATGGCTTACGCGCTGGCGAGTGATCTGCGCGTGGATATCGAGTTCGTGCCCTTCGATCGTGCGACACTCGCGCAGCAGTTGGCCGCCGACGATTTCGATGTGGTAATGTCGGGGCTCGTGGGCACGCTCGAACGTTCCGAGGCGATGTGGCATACGTCGCCCTACATGGACGTGCGGCTTGCCTTTGTCGTGCCCGACTACGAGGTGCGTCGCTTCCGGTCGCTGGAAACGCTGCGCACGCGGCGCGGCTTACGCATCGGCTACGTCGATCTGAGCCGCGGCTTCGTCGAACGCCTGAAACAGCGCATGCGACACGCTGAGTTGGTTGAACTCGAAACCAATCGCGTATTCTTCGAGGCTCGGTCTCAGGATCTCGATGCCCTGCTCATCAGCGCCGAAAGCGGCGCGGCTTTCACGCTCCTCTATCCCGAATACGAAGTGGTCGTTCCGGCCCACACCGAGGTCTCGCTTCCCTTGTTCTACGCCATTGGCGCGAACGATGCCGAGATGCGCGACTTCCTCGAACATTGGGTCGACCTGCGCAAAATGGACGGCACGATGGAAGAGTATTACGACCATTGGATTTTAGGAAAAAATTCCAACGACAAGGGCGCACGCTGGTGCATTGGCCGCGATGTGCTTGGCTGGCTGGATTGACCGGCCGCCGCGTAAGCAATCCCATCACCCCGAAACTGCTTGTGTCCCTTTCACACTGGCGGCTGCCGGGGAAGCGGCGTCGCCGTTAGGTCGACCACGCGGCGTGCGTTCGGCGCCGAACCGCGCGTGTAGCGATTCCCAGTCGATGACCAACGTGCCCTGGGTCGATTCGTGCTGCTTGGCCCAGGTCATCAGCATTTCGAGGCACGCGTGGTCGATGTAATCCAAATGCTGGAAGTCGACATGCAGTTCTGCGCTATCCGGCACGCGTTCCAAAGCGGCCGCGAGCTTCGGTAACCCGACAAACGTGGCCGTGCCATGCAGGTTGAGCGTGGCGCGTCGACCGTCGTCGGAGGTTTCCAGATCGGCAACCAGATGTGACAGCCGATACAAGAGCTTGGCCGCGGCTAAGCCGAGACCGACCAGCACGCCCGTTAGCAAGTCGGCGGCTACGATCGTTGTGACCGTCGCCGCGTAAATGGCGACTTCGCCCCAACCATATTCGCGTAGCTTGCGAATCGATTTGAGATCCATCAGTTTGTAACCCGTGTAAACGAGCATGGCCGCCAACGCCGCCGTAGGAATCAATCGCAACAAGAAACCGAGCGCGGCGACAAACAGCAACAGCCACATGCCATGCAGTATCGCCGATAGGCGTGTTTGTCCGCCCGATTGAATGTTGGCCGAACTACGCACGATCACACCGGTCATTGGCAGCGCGCCCAAAAAGCCGCACAGGATATTTCCCACGCCTTGAGCTGCAAGCTCCTTGTCGTACTTCGTGCGTTGGCCCTGATGCATTTGATCGACGGCCGTTGCGCAAAGCAGTGTTTCGGCGCTAGCCACAGCGGCGATGACAAAGGCCGCCTGAATGAGCGCGATCCAGGGCGCATCGAGCAACGTCGCGACCGTTGGAAAGTGAACTTCGCTGGCCAGGCTGTCGGGAACTTCGACATAGAGCACCGGCAGCGCCAGCCCGCTGGCCAGCGCTGCAGCGGCGACCACGGCGACGAGCGGCGCCGGAATGACTCGCATGCTCTTGGGCGTGGCGACTTGCCACAGCACGATGATAGCGATCGTGATGATGCCGATCTGGGCGGCTAGTTCGTGGTTTTTGACCGCGCGGGTCAGGTCGCTCAGCGCGGCGACCGCCACGGTTTGTTGCGCGACGGCCGTACGCAAGCGGCCTTGCTCCAGGTCTTCGTGGGCCGCGACCAGTTTCTCATGCGCGGCGACCGAAACACGGCGAATCCGCTCGCGACGTTCGTTCTTCTTGTCCGACTCCTCGAATGCGGCTAGTTCCTGTGTTAGCTGATCGAGGTCGGCCACGATCGCTTGTTGCTCGCCGGCCAGCGCGGTGAGCGCGGCCGTTTCCGCTGCGATCTGCGTTTCGGGTTCCAATTCCAATTGCTGCTTGGTTGCATGATCGGGCAGAACTTCGGCCACCCGGGCGGCCATGGTTTCCTGGCGATGATGCAGATCGCCTACGCGGTGAATGATTTCAGTGCGCAGGTCGCGGTCTTCGCGCGCGCCGATTTCGGGCAGGGCCAGTGCTTTGCCGATGGCCGAGGGAATGGTCATTAGGTTCTGCAGTCCGCTTCCCTTGGGTGTGTCGTCGACCATCACATGAAACTGGCTGGCGAAGATCAATACGCCGATCCCGGCCAGCATGCCTTTGATGACAGCCGGCGAGACGGCCCGAAACCACTGGCCTAGTCGCAACACGCCGGCTACCAATTGCAGTAGGCCCGCCATCAGCACGACCAGGCCAAGCATTTCGATGCCGAACCGTTGCACGATCTCGTAGACGATCACCGTGAGGCCAGCCGCGGGACCGCTCACTTGCAGCGGCGCCCCAGCCAACGCGCCGACGACGAGGCCACCGATAATCCCGGTAATTAGGCCTGCCGATACCGGCACGCCCGACGCGATCGCAATGCCCATGCACAACGGCAGAGCAACGAGAAAAACGACAATCGAAGCCATAAAGTCTTGCCGTGGTGCAGAAAACAGCCCCGGGCCGTTCTTCGGTTTCGCTGGCGCAGGAGATTGTCCAGGCGTTTGGGAGTCGCTGCTCATCGTAAGCCTTTTGTTCGTAATGAATCCGGAATTAGAATCTTTGGCTCGCCACCACGTCGTGTGGGCAGCCGGCGCCAGGCCGAATTTTCGCAGCGCGCACGAGAGCACCCGGCAGCAATGGCGTGGAGCCGTTAGATCACGTGCCCGCCGACCAGTGCTGGCTCGGCCTTAGCCGCCTCGACCGGCAGGAATTGGCCGCTCGTGGGGTCGTAGCCGAACACCTGGCCTGTCTCGAACTTATAAACCCAGCCATGCAGGTTAACTTCCCGGCGAGCCAGGGCCACGCTCACAGCCGGATGTGTGCGCAAGTGCTCGAGCTGCACCAGCACGTTTTCCTCCACGGTCGCGGTCAGGCGCGCGTTGGGATCGGTCATGTGCTGATAGTTGGCGCCGATAATACGGCGGGTCGATTCGGCATGCGAGAGCCACGAGCGCACGGCGGGCATTTCGCGCGTCTGCGTTTCATCGAGCAAGCCGCCCATTGCACCGCAGCGCGAGTGTCCGCAGATGATGATGTCCTTCACTCCCAACGCGCTCACGGCATACTCGATCGTAGCCGCTTCGCCGCCGTCGACTGCACCGTAGGGCGGAATGATATTTCCGGCGTTGCGCAGAATGAACAATTCGCCCGGTTCCGTTTGCGTAAGCAAGTTTGGATTGATGCGCGAATCGGAACACGTGATAAACAACGCTAACGGCTGCTGCCCATCGGCCAGATTTTCGAACAGTTGCTGTTTTTTGCTGAAGATGTCTTGCTGAAAATGGTGAATGCCTTCAACGAGCTTTTGCACGGTATTGATCTCCCGTTCCCACGTTTGGTTCTTGTGATCTTGTGGCGACCGAATTTGTCAACCAGCGCACACATTCGTTACTCTTCGCTTCCTGAAGCCAAGCCCGAGGGGTCGCGTGACAAGCCGACCGCGGTTGGCGTTGACAGCTCAGTAGGAGCTAAGAAGGCGCTACAAGCGCAGAGGGATTTGCAGGCCGCTCGAGAGATTCTGGCAACGGGTGCCCGCAGGCTCGCGATTGCCGACGCGACGGTTTGCCGTCTGAGCGCCGGATTCGCATGCATTCGCCATGGGAGCGGGCGCTGCGGGCAAATAGTTCGATTTCTTCGTCGTCCTCGTCGTGCGTGCCGAACAAGTAATGCACGAGAAATCGATTTCCGACGACTCGACATCGGGAGATGAAAGCGACAGCATGATCGCCAGGCCGGCGACCAACAATCCGGCAGAAGCATGCCCACAGACACGAACGAGCAGCGGGAACTCGCTGCGGCTTCGATACTTTGATCGTTCGGCTTGCATGGTCTTTACAGCGGAAACACGTGGAGCATTGTGCTATTGTATTGTTGGGGTGTTTGCAGAGAACCCCCGTTTGTAAAGCTAGTTGTCATTTAGGCTTGTGTCAACAGAGAACGCCGTCTTAAAGCAACTTCGCGACATAAATTCGTTTCGGCGCAACCAATCAGATACGGGAATTGGTCGAGGAGCCGTGAACTTGGATTCCTCCCTCGAATGATCGGGTACCTTTGAGCCACTTCCGCTTTCGAGACCAGCACTTGTCGTGTGTCATTACTTGTCGATCGACGTTTCGCGAATGTGACTTGGGCGCAAATCGTCGCAAATTGGTTGGCGCGGCATCTTCGGCAGTCGATACTGCCTGTCATGAAGACGTCGCCGCTGCTCGCACGCCGATTCCGACACGCCATCTCGTGCGCTGCAAAAGGCGTGTTTTCAGTACGCCAAGGGCAACGGCCGGCAAGGTCACCTGCCTCGCTGGGGGCGGTCATCGGGATCATGGCGATGTGCTTGTCCTGGGACGCGTCGTTGTGTGGACAGGAACGACAGCCTACGGACGCGGCTCGGAGTCCCAACATTGTTTTCATTCTGGCCGACGATCTGGCGTGGAGCGATCTTGCCTGTTACGGCAACGCGATTCACGACACGCCGCATATCGACGAGCTGGCGAAGACCGGCTTGCGGTTCACCCAGGCGTATGCGCCAGCGCCAATCTGCTCGGCTTCGCGGGCGGCCATCTTAACGGGCAAGACACCGGCCCGGCTGCAATTCGAATTTGTGACCAAAGGTGAACCCGGGCGTCAGACGTTCGACACGCCGCTGCAATCGCCGCCCTACACGATGAACCTTCCACTCGGCGAAGTCACGATGGGCGAAGCACTCTCGCAGGCAGGCTATGCCACCGGATTTTTCGGCAAGTGGCATGTGAATCAGCATTACCGCGGCTATTTGGGTTGGTCGCCAACGCATGGCCCGCGGCAACAGGGATTCGCCCACGGTGCGAGCGACTTCGGCAGCCACCCCTATGGCTACCGCGCGCGGCCCGCAGCCCGCCAGGAGCCAGCGGCCGACGGACAGTTTCCCGCGGATTCTCTCACCGATAAGGCGGTTGCGTTCATCGAACAGCAGCGCGACAAGCCCTTCTTCCTTTACCTGTCGCAATACTACGTTCACGATCCGGTGCATTCGCGCTGCCGCTGGTTAATTGACAAGTATGCGCAGCGGTTGCCTCCCGACGCGCCACCGATCCGCGCTTCCTACGCCGCCATGATCGCGACGCTCGACCATTTGATCGGGCGCGTCGACGCCGCACTTGCGCGCGCCGGCGTGGCCGAAGACACGCTCCTGGTGTTGATGTCGGATAACGGCGGGCATCCGAATTACACGAGCAATGCGCCGCTGCGGGGAAGCAAATGGAATCTCTACGAAGGTGGCATCCGCGTGCCACTCGTGGTTCGCTGGCCCGGCCACGTTCGCCCGGCAACGACGTCGGACGCCATCGTGCACGGATGCGACTTGCTTCCCACGTTTTGCCAGGCAGCAGGTGCGCGTCTGCCGGCGACCTCGCTCGACGGCCGGAGTCTGCTGTCAGTCTTTACCGGGCAGCAAGCTGCCGTGCGCGGCGTCGAGCCGTTGGTATGGCACTTTCCGTATTACCATCCGGAACGTGGCTTTGACGGCGCGCCGCGTGCGATCGGCGTAGCCGATTTCGTTACCAGCCAAACCCGGCCGCACTCGGCCATTCGATCCGGAAAGTGGAAGCTGTTACACTTCTATGAGCATGACGCGATCGAGCTCTACGACCTCGAATCCGACACGGCCGAACAGACGAACCTCGCGACGCTGCATCCCAGTGTGGCTCGCGAACTAGATAAACAGTTGGCGACATACTTAAGCAACGTGAATGCGCGTTTGCCGACGGCGAAGTAGCGGGACGATGTTGCGTTGCGAAGCCGCGTAGCGCCCGCGAAACTGGGGTGAATGAGCATGGATACGGCGATCGGGAGGCGAGATGGGCCGTCTGGCTTGGTAGTCTCGATCGAGCAAGGCTCCGGATGCATTCTTAATGCAAACCCGTTTTTTGTTCCAACAGAATGCGACCCATTCGATGAAATTGTATATCTTCCAGATCGCCTTCGTTGCCGCCCGGATCGCGTGCGCCCCGCTGCCCGCTACCGCTGCCGAGCAAAGCCAGTCGCTGCCCAACATCCTTTTCATTCTTGCCGACGACAAGTAGCATGCGGAGGTCGCAGGGGCTATTGGGTCCCGAGAAAACGCGGGCAATTCAGTGTTACCAGCCGCCAGTCAGATTCCGTAAAATTCCGTCGAATTCGCTTGGATTCGGACGAAATAACTACACTTGACTACACTAGTGGTTTGTCATCACTGAAGTGATGGGTACCCGCCGCGCGAGACCTATGCGGTTCTCGCGGGCTACCGTAAAGCAAAG
>JAGQOS010000285.1 GCA_020427265.1 Planctomycetales bacterium | reverse complement strand
CGCCTCGGGTGAGCTGCCGGCCCCGACCACGTTGAAGTTCCAGGCGCGCAGTCGACGCGTGGTCTCGCGGGCCCAAGCGTCGATGTCGCCGAACTTTTCGACCACCCGACGATGGTAGGGTGCGTAGCCCAGCGACTCGCACCAATGCCCATGATAGCCTACATGATCGGTGCCGATGCTGAGCGTCTGCCGGCCATGCGGATCGATCAGCCACCATCGGTCGCCTGCAATAGCGGTATGGAAGAAACCACGGCCCTGGCCCGGCTCGCCGAACGTGAGCGACGAGGCAAAGGGTGGATATTCTCGCTCGATCGTTGCTTCTACCACCGGATCGGCCACCGAAACGCTGACATCGTCGAAGCGAGCCGCCACGCTAGTGGCCGTAAGCATGGGCCTTCCACGATCGACCACTTGTCCGGCCAACACGCGCACGCAACGGTAGCGAAGCTCGGCGCCGTCGAATATTTCGCCGGTCAAGCGACGCTCACTTTCCGCGTTCTCCATTTTGAGACGCAGACGATACGTGTGTCCGGGTTCCCACGCGAACGGACCTGTTTCTTCGACGGTCTTCAGCCGCGAACCCGGCTCGTGCTGGGCATTCCATACGCCGGCAAGCATTTCCGACAGTTCGGCAAAACGTCTTGATCGATCCGGGCCTTCGGCCAACGCCAGATGCCAAAAGTTGAGATCATCGAGATAAATGCCAATTCCCACGGTCTTCCATGAGTCGCCGAGGGTTTCGGCGCACGTCACGCTGGCTTCGCACACGATCGTTTGCCCGCAGGGCGCTTCTTTCAGCAGAGCGATTCCACGACCTCGGGGAACTATAGCTTGAAACGCCTGGTCGTGAACTTGAAAACCGATGTGCTGCGCATCCCAGCGGGGCTCGCCGTATCCGCCCTCAGCATAGCTACTGAAATCGTCGCGTACTTGATACGGTTCCGCTGCAACCGCTGAAAAGGCCAGCAGCGCCGTCAAAAGCAAGCAACGGCTTAGCTGTCGCATCGGCGTCGACATAATTCTTCTCCTATCGCGGCGGCAACGTCACGCGGAACTCGTCTTGGTAAATTCCGATCTGCTGTACGGGAATCGACTCCCAGGCCTGTGTCCGATTTCGCAGCCATGCTTGCCACTGTGCGATCAACTCGTACGAGGGAACATCTCCGCCGCGCGGCGGTTGCGCTTCCTCGCTATCGATCGCGAGATCTCGAAAACCGGACCAGTCCGGCTTCTTTGCCGGTTTGTTGGACGACTCGATCACGAGATTCTCCGCCATGTCGAATTTATCGAGCAGTTTCGTTACATTCCCATCGAAGTTACAGATCTGACGCGAGCAATCCACAAAGACATTGTCATGAATCGAGTTGCCAAGTGGCTCTCGCGGGCTCTCGTTCATAATCGCAGCTAAACGCGGGTAACGCGTACTCCAGGGTGGCTGTTGGTAATTGAGACGCTGTGCCTTCTCTTCCAAACACCAGCTCTTGTCCGCCGGATTATTCCACTGCTTCCAGGTCATGCCGCGCGAATCGATGTGCAATCCGATTGGGCACTCGACAATCAGATTGCCGAGCACAGGGTTGTCGCGACCACCGCCAATCATGATCGCCCGACCGGCGCGGCAAAAGAGATTCCCTTCGAGCCGATCGCCGCAATCACAATCGTCGAGATAGATTCCCATCGTGTTCACATGTTCGGCGTTACCCGATCCCAGATCGTGGATGAAGTTCTGGCTCAGGACGTTGCCACGGCTGGTCCAATCGCGTCCGGTGTAAAACGCGCCGGCGTCGCCCGTTTCCAACACCACGCGGTAGACGTCGTTGCGTTCGAAACGATGTTCGTTGCCGCCGTATTGCACGGCGTTATGAGGCGCGTCGTGAATGCGGTTGCGACTCGCGACTTGCCCGCAACCGTGCGCATGTATTCCCGCGGCATAAGTGCGTTGAAACTGTCCGTAATGATGGATGTGATTGTTTTCCGCCACATTTCCGGCAAGCGCGAGTGTTTGACGATCGCCGCCGGCCAACCCGATCCCGCTACGTCCGAGGTTCCACAGATCGCAGCTACGGATGGTCGACTCCGTACCCGAAAGCGAAACTCCACTTCCGGCCAGATTGGCGATTGTGCAGCCGGCAATCTCAACATGCTCGACATTGCGTGCGAGGATTCCGTCGGCATGCGCGTATTCAAAACGCAGGCCGATTAACTTCACATGCCGCGCCCCATCGAGCTTGACCAACGGCTGTGTCGAAGTCGCCAAGACTATCTCGGCATCGTTCAGGTCGAGCGGCGGATAAAAGTAGAGCCGCTTGCGCCGACGGTCCAAATACCATTCGCCGGGCGAATCCAACTCTTCGAGAACATTCATGGCGAAGAATCGCCGGCCCTTGGCGCCCCAAGTGCCGGCATTGATGCCATACGAATGCGGCGCCGCGAGCCCGATAACTCGTGTCACCTTGTCGTAAGACGCGATGCGAATCACCTCGTCGCTCCAGTCGTGCGTCCAATATCCGAAGAGCCACACGCCTTGTTCAAGATGCCAGCGCTCGGGACGTGGATCGTCGAAACGAAATGCACCGGGATGCAGTTTGTGCGATGAGGGGTCTGCCGCCTGCGGCTGGGGAAGTCCGGTGTCGACCGACTGCGTAAACGTGGCCCAGCCTGCATCGCCGGATGTTACATTGGGCCAGCGCGCTAGCGTCATTGGCTGCTGATTCACGTAGAGCCATGGCGCAGCCGGCGCGCCGCGAAAGGATGGCTTAAGGTCCGCGAAATCGCCTGGCGCCCTATCGGCCAGATCGCAAACACGCACATGCTCGCGCACCGGGGCATCAAGACGCGCCAATACTTCCAGTTCCGTTACCGGTTGAAACCAGGCCGCCGCGAGTGTCATGCCACCTTGAATTCGCGCTTGGTGCGGCGATTCAGCACGATAGACAACCGGCCCCTCGACCGTGCCGCTATCGGCAGCAGTCAACTCAAACGACGAGCTTGTGGGATAGATCCCGGAAGCGACATGTACCGTGACGGCTTCGCCTGCAGTCAGCGTGCCCGCCTTGCGCAACGCGCGAATGTGATCGCGCGCCTGAGACAAGCTGCCGAGTGGCTTTTCGCGGGTCCCTTCGCCGCCAGCTTCAGCCTGGGCCGACACAAACAGATTATGGTCAGCATGAGCGAGCGAAGCGACGATCAGGATCATCGCCAACGGGCTGAAGACCTTCGCGTAACGCCTTACTGGAATTAGATCGAATGCGGTAGCAAGCAAGGTTGACGTTCGAACAAATGGGATGTTCATCTCTGGACTTTCAATCTTCCCAGCCGAACTGTCTGGTCAAACGCGAGGTATGCGACTCAACGACTTCAGGATGTTGATCCGCGACATTGCGGGTTTCGCGTGGATCATGCACATGATCGTATAGTTCCTCGGCGATCAGGGCCTGGTCCTCGATGGCGCGCCATTGCGTATAACGCCAATCGGCCGTTCGCACGGAGTAGCCCCAGGCCTGCCACTTGTTGGTTGGCCCGTAGAACGGGTGTTGGTGTTGCGTGAACGCGGCGTCCTTGATCGATTTCGCTGGGTCGGCGACGACCGGAGCCAGATCGTCGCCCTCGAGCCGTTTGTTCAGTTCCTTGCCGATGCCGGCCAAGGCGGCGAGCGTGGGATAGAGATCGACCAACTCGGCCAGCGCCACGGTCGATCGGCCATGTGCCACAGGGCGTGTCGGGTCGGAAATAATGAGCGGCACGCGCGCATCGAGTTCGAAATTCGTGGTTTTGCCCCAGAGCGTTTGCTCGCCAATATGAAATCCATGGTCGGAGGTAAAGACAACGATCGTATGCCCGGCATGCCCGCCGTCTTCGAGCGCCTTAAGAATCTCGCCGATCTGCGCATCCATGAAACTGATCGCCGCATAATAGCCGTGGCGATAGTGACGAATCTCCTCGGCGGTGAAGGGACGATCTTTAGGCGTGTCACCATAGCCGCGAATTTCCTTCGACTCGTGCATGGCGATGGCGGGAACCTTCTCCGGCGCCTCGGCCGGATTCGGCGCCGGAATCGCCTGCGGGTCGTACAGATCCCAATACTTTTTGGGCGCGACGAATGGCAGATGAGGACGCCAAAATCCGATGGCAAGAAAAAACGGCTGTCCGTCCGCCGGATGGTCGCGCAACATGGCGGCAGCCAGGTTCGCTATCTGGCCGTCGCGATAGGCCGTATCGGGTACATCCAACGCTTCGGTCACCGGCGCTTTTGCGATTGAGCGCGAGCGCAACGGCTCGGGTGTGTTCGCGTAGACCGTATCGGCGGCATGCGTTCCCTTGTAGAGTACTTCGTCGATCGACCAAGAACGGCGATCTTGCGTCTCGCCCATGTTGTGAAACATCTTGCCGATGTTTTGGCAAAAATAGCCGTGGTTCTTGAAGTACTGTGGTAGCGTAATCAGCGTGGAACCGCCGAGAGCCGATTCACGAAAGTATTTACGCAGATCGTCGACTTTCACCGTGTCGGGCCGTAGCCCAGTGAGAAACGACGAGCGCGATGGATTGCAGACCGCTTGTTGGCAGTACGCGCGCTCAAAGACCAATCCTCGTGCGGCCAAGCGGTCGAGATGCGGCGTGACGGCCGCTTTGTCGCCGTAAGGACCAATGGCGCAATTAAGGTCATCTGCTACCAGGAAGAGGATGTTTGGCCGCCCACCGGCTTCGACGAACGAAGCGACCAAGCACAATGCGACGGTGATCAACAATCTCATGGAATTCTCCCGGCAGGCGCGCAAACGATTCGAGGCTCATTTTAACACGCCGGCGTCCGCCCTGCCCCGTTAGTTCGAGTCGAACTTAACTGTAGCGTTTCCGGCGACGTTTTTGCGAGTATTTCCAGACGAAACGACGCTACACTTTCGTTGGATGCGCACAAGATTTGGCCTTGCTGCGGCGAACCATGCAAAAGGTTTGATGCAATGCGGATCGAGTCAAGTTAGCTCGACGAGCCCACGCGGGGTCTCGATCGTCGCGATTAGCAATGGACGCGGACCTTTGCTCACCGGCAACGCTACGCCCAGGCCGGTCAGCGTGGCTTGAATTTCGTCGGCGCGAGGATGCTCGGCGCGGAACTGTCGCAAACCGCATCCCGCGGACGCCGCCAGGGCCGGGTGATCGGACTCTCCCCAATCGATAAAGAACGGTTGCAATCCATCGCAGCAGACACAGTAGGGATCGGTCAAACGCCACGACAGCCGTTTGCCATCGGTGCGCTGGCGGCTACCCTCCTGTACATCGCCAAGTTGCCACCCCTGCTGCCGGGCGCGGACAACAAATGAATCGAGGGCCGTCGAACAGGCCGCCCAGGTAACGAGTCTCGGTCCGTCGAGCCGATCGACACCGAAGACACGCGGTTGGGAAAAATTTGGCTGCTGTTCGTCGGGCCCAATGATTTCCAAATAGGTGCGTGCGCCCAAGCGGATCAGTGCGTTGCGTGTGCCCCAATTCAAATGCTGTCCGCCAGGCGCCGCGTGCACGCCGAGCGTTTGCTCCAGGGCGTCGACTGTAAGGTCGAGACTGGGCGTTCCGTAGACGAGATGATCGACTTGTGATCGCCAGGCTTCCACAGCCATGATGCTTCATTCTCACCTTTGATCCGGGGAAGTTAGATCAACTGTCGAACTTGAAGCTCACTTCGCAGTTGCCGCGCGTCGGTCATCACTATGGCATCCATGCCGGCGGCTTGGGCGGCTTCCACGTTCACAGTTCGATCGTCGACAAACAGACATTCGCCTACCGAAACCCCCAACGACTCGGCCGCGCGGCGATACGCCCGGACATCGGGTTTGCGAACTCCGGTAAGACAGGAAACAAACGTCCACTCCAAGTAGCGACTCAGTTGGAGCTTCGCCTCGATCATTTCATACCAACTAGGATAGTTGGACAAGGCGTGAATGGCATATCCGCCGGCGCACAATTCGCCGAGCAGGGCCTGCATGTCGTCGATCCATTCGTACGCATCGTACATACAGCGTCGTAGCGCATCTCGGTCGACGAACCGGCCATCGGCAAAAAAACGACCGATGAACTGCTCTTCGGTCAGCGAACCTGTTTCGAATTCGCGCCAAGAAGTGGGATGTTTGACAGCCAGAAGTTCCTCGAGCGTCATGCCAAAGAAATTCGGCATCGCTTCATAAAACGGTTCGGTGACGAGTGTTTCCATCACATCAAACAGCAAGACCGGTCGCAAAGGCGTCATGGAAATCTCCTCGGCACATGGTAACCGTTATGCTCCCAGGCGGCGAGCCGGCGCAACCATTTCGTCGACGGTTCGTTGAGAACTGACGCGATGCCGTGTACGACGGGTTGCAACGATTGCGCCGTTAGCGCCACGTGGGATGATCCCGTGAAGCGAACAGAAAGGTCTCCACATCGGCGATTGCTAACGTAGGCTTGTAAGAGATTCTATTCCCTCCCAGGCGGTTCACCGCAATTGAGGCAACGACCATGAGCGAGTAT